>NZ_JBJGXV010000019.1:0-120187 GCF_045447295.1 Pseudomonas sp. O39 | reverse complement strand
GTTCTTCAACAACTTCAACCACTTGCGCTTCCGATCTCTCGTTAGCGGGAGGCGAATTCTACAGCGTTACACGCTGCTGTCAACACCTCTTTTTCTCAGCTTTCGACCGAGAGGATCGAAACGTTAATAGAGCCAAACAACACTGCCCTACCAACTCCTTCTGGGCTTCGATGAACTGAAGCAACTCGCTGTCGAACTCTGCGTAACTCTTTGTTTACCAAGGAGTTTTCCGTTTCGACTGCGCCGGAAGTGGGGCGAATTATAGACTTCCAGAATCTGCCGTCAACGCTTAATTTTGCTTTTCTATCAATTAGTTAGGATTGATTAAGAAACAACCTATATAGAGCCGTTCGCATGCTCTATATAGAAGAAGAGGCTCAGATAACGCCTGCCTCCTTTAAAGCAGCCACATTCGCCGCCCCCAGCCCAAGCACGCCCTGCAACACCTGAACCGTATGCTCTCCTAATAGAGGAGGCGCACTCCGATACTCGACCGGCGTCTTGGACAACCGTATCGGGCTGGCCACCTGCGGCACCATCCCTGCCAGCGCGTGAGGTAATGCCATCGCCAACCCCCGCGCCTTGACTTGCGGATCGGCAAACACCTGGGCCAGATCATTGATCGGCCCACAAGGCACACCCACCTGCTCCAGCAGCGCCACCCACTGAGCCGTCGTCTTGAACACTGTTGCCTGGCGAATCAGAGGAATCAGCTCTGCACGATTGGCCACCCGCATCTTATTAGAAGCAAAGCGCGGGTCATCGGCCCACTGCGGCTGCCCAGCCACCTCAGCGAACTTGCGAAACTGACCGTCATTACCCACCGTCAGGATGAAGTCACCATCAGCCGTGGGGAAATCCTGATAGGGCACAATGTTCGGGTGAGCATTACCCAGCCGCTTCGGCGACACACCCGTCGTCAAGTAATTCATCGCCTGGTTAGCCAGGCAAGCCACCTGCACATCCAGCAATGCCATGTCGATATGCTGCCCGCCACCGTCGTGGTCTCGGTGAGCCAATGCCGCCAGGATCGCCACAGTCGAGTAAAGGCCCGTCAAGATGTCAGTCAACGCGACACCCACCTTCACCGGCCCAGCCCCATCATCACCCTCGGGCCGACCCGTCAGACTCATGAGCCCTCCCAGCCCCTGAATCATAAAGTCGTAGCCTGCACGCGTCGCATAAGGCCCCGTCTGGCCAAAGCCCGTGATGGAGCAGTAAATCAACTCCGGATTGATCTCCTTGAGCGACTCATAGTCCAGCCCATACGCCGCCAGGCCACCCACCTTGAAGTTCTCGATCAGAATGTCGGACTTGGCAGCCAGGTCACGCACCAGCTTCTGCCCCTCCGGCCGCGTGAAGTCGATAGTCACCGACTCCTTGTTACGGTTAGCCGACAGGTAATACGCCGCCTCAGTGGTGTTCTCGCCATAGGCGTCCTTAAGGAAAGGCGGCCCCCATGCGCGCGTGTCATCGCCATTACCCGGCCGCTCGACCTTGATCACCTCAGCCCCAAGGTCCGCAAGTATCTGCCCGGACCAAGGGCCCGCCAGCACTCGCGATAAGTCCAATACCCGCAGGTGTGAAAGCGCGCCCATGCCGTGCTCCTATTAATAGAACGCCTGAAGGCCGGTTTGTGCGCGCCCGAGAATCAAAGCGTGCACGTCATGAGTGCCCTCGTAGGTGTTAACCACCTCCAGGTTGACCAGGTGACGCGCCACCCCGAACTCGTCGGAAATGCCGTTGCCACCCAACATATCCCGCGCCATACGCGCGATATCCAGGGACTTGCCGCAGGAGTTGCGCTTCATGATCGAGGTAATCTCAACCGCCGCCGTACCTTCATCCTTCATACGCCCCAGACGCAGGCAGCCTTGCAAGGCCAGAGTGATCTCGGTCTGCATGTCGGCAAGTTTCTTCTGGATCAACTGGGTCGCCGCCAGCGGACGACCAAACTGATGACGATCCAAGGTGTACTGGCGCGCGGTGTGCCAGCAGAACTCGGCGGCACCCAGCGCCCCCCAGGAGATGCCATAGCGCGCGGAGTTGAGGCAGGTGAATGGCCCCTTCAAGCCACGGACATCCGGGAAGATGTTCTCTTCCGGCACAAACACGTTATCCATGACAATCTCACCGGTAATCGAAGCCCGCAGGCCCACCTTGCCGTGAATCGCCGGAGCGCTCAGCCCCTTCCAGCCCTTCTCCAGGACAAAACCACGGATGTCGCCGGCATCGTCCTTGCCCCACACCACAAACACATCAGCGATCGGACTATTGGTGATCCACATCTTGGCGCCGGTCAGGCTGTAGCCGCCGTCCACCTTGCGTGCACGTGTAATCATCGCGCCTGGGTCGGAACCGTGGTTAGGCTCCGTCAGACCAAAGCAGCCAATCCATTCGCCAGAAGCCAACTTCGGCAGGTACTTCTGCTTTTGCGCCTCGGTACCGAACTCATTGATAGGCACCATGACCAGCGAGGATTGCACACTCATCATCGATCGATAGCCGGAGTCGACACGCTCGACCTCACGGGCAATCAACCCATAGCTGACGTAACTCAAGCCGCTGCCACCGTACTGCTCAGGAATCATCGCACCCAGCAGGCCAGTTTCGCCCATCTCGCGGAAGATCGCGGGGTCGGTCTTTTCATGGCGGAAGGCTTCGAGCACACGCGGCGCCAGCTTGTCCTGGGCGAATTGCTCAGCGCTGTCTCGCACCATGCGCTCCTCTTCGGTGAGCTGTTGATCCAGCAGCAGTGGATCGATCCAGTTGAAGCTTGCCTTACCAGCCATGAATAAGTCCTCGCGCAAGAAATCAGAAGTCGTGGAAGGAGCCTAGGCCGGGCAGGCGCAGAGGGCAAACGAGGTTTCTGCATAGGGTTGTGCTAATTTCTCACTTCGTAACGACTGAGAACGGCGCTGACGCGCTTTTTAAGTGAGCACTACGTACATGCGCAGAAAAATTCCCAGCACCACGGCCCTGGTCAGTTTTGAAGCAGCGGCCCGCCACGAGAGCTTTACCAAGGCGGCGCACGAGCTTTCCATCACCCAGGGCGCCATCTGTCGACAGATAGCCAGCCTTGAGGAGTTTTTGAGTGTCGAGCTGTTTCGTCGCTCACGACGCGGGGTGAAGCTGACAGAGGCGGGACTGTCCTATAGCCGTCGCGTCGCCACGCAGCTGGACGCAGTTGAGCGTGACACCTTGTCGATAATGGGGCAGCAGGGCACCAACATCATCGAGCTGGCGGTGGTTCCAACCTTTGGCACCCAATGGCTGATTCCTCGCCTCAAGGACTTTCAACGTCAGCACCCGGAAGTGACGGTCAACCTCACCAACCGCACGCGCCCCTTTCTATTTGCCGATACCGAATTCGATGCCGCGATCTACTTTGGCGATGCTGACTGGTCCGGTACGGAGTCCCATCGACTGATGGGAGAAAACCCCGTCCCCGTGTGCAGCCCAAGATTACTGGGCACCCGTACCCACTTCAGCCCCCAGGAGATAGCAGAACTGCCTCTGCTGCAGCAGACCACGAGACCTTACGCCTGGCGCCAATGGTTCAACGCGCAACAACTGAACATACCCCGTGACATGACAGGGCCTCGTTACGAGCTATTCTCGATGCTGTCCCAGGCCGCCATGCATGACATGGGAATCGCGCTGATTCCACCATTCCTCATCCAGCGCGAGCTTAAGGAGAACCAGCTGGTGATCGCGAGCCCCGAGGCACTGAACAGTTCCAAGGCTTACTACCTGATGATTCCCGAGAGAAAAGTCGAATCTGCATCACTGCATGCTTTCAGGGACTGGCTTATTGACCAGTCACAACGCTACAGCCCAGGCATTTAAAGGAACGAACGGTTTTATTGACCTTGTAGTCAATTAAATTGAAAACCTACAGATGTACGTATATGTCGCTTTTAGACAGACTGTACTTATCAACCATAAAAAGGCTAAAAGCCATGATTATCATGGCTTTCAGGGACTATCACCGGCCAATGCCCAACTATTCACACCAGCGATGGAAAAAGCGTCGGTAAACCCCTGAAGCCCTTTAAACACCTGTATTTAAAGAGGTTATTTCCGAGCATTGCGACAATCAGTCACAGGGTGACTTGTAGTTAATTTTTCGTCACCCGTCATAATCCCTTGAAGGCCGTAAAGTTCGCCTGCAAAATGCCGCGCCCCGCTGTCATTTCAGCGGGATCGTGCTGATCGGCCGCCCCAGATGCGCCACTCACGGTGCACTGGCCTTTTTACAAAAAGATCAAAAGCAAAAAGATCATGCAGGAGATTTGACGTGCACATTGGTGTTCCTCTCGAAACCCAGACCGGTGAAACGCGGGTGGCTGCCACCCCGGAAACCATCAAGAAGCTGATCGGCCAGGGCCATAAGGTCACTGTTCAAAGCGGAGCAGGCCTCAACGCCAGCATCGTCGACAGTGCCTATGAAACGGCAGGCGCAACCATTGGCAGTGCCAACGATGCGTTTGGCGCCGAGCTGATTCTCAAAGTGGTTGCCCCCAGCGACAGTGAGCTGGCGCTGATCAAAAGCGGTACCGTGCTGGTGGGCATGCTCAATCCGTTCAGCAACGAAACCATTACCAGGCTGGCAGAACGCGGCATTACTGCCTTCGCGCTTGAAGCCGCACCACGTACGTCGCGCGCCCAGAGCCTCGACGTGCTGTCGTCTCAAGCCAACATCGCCGGCTATAAAGCGGTCCTGCTGGCAGCCCACCACTACCCGCGCTTCATGCCGATGCTGATGACCGCAGCAGGCACCGTCAAAGCCGCTCGCGTGCTGATCCTCGGCGCCGGTGTCGCCGGCCTTCAGGCCATCGCCACGGCGAAGCGTCTTGGCGCAGTGATCGAAGCGTCTGACGTACGCCCCGCAGTAAAAGAGCAAATCGAATCCCTCGGCGCCAAGTTCGTCGACGTACCCTATGAAACCGATGAAGAGCGCGAATGCGCCGTCGGTGTCGGCGGATATGCTCGCCCGATGCCGTCGAGCTGGATGCAACGCCAGGCCCTGGCCGTACACGAACGCGCCAAGCAAGCCGACATCGTCATCACCACCGCATTGATCCCAGGTCGCAAGGCACCCACCCTGCTCAGCGCCGAGACCGTCGCGCAAATGAAGCCAGGCTCGGTGGTCATCGACCTCGCCGCAGCCCAAGGCGGTAACTGCCCGCTAACGGTGGCCGATCAGGTCGTCGTGGAAAACGGCGTGACCATCTGCGGCCCGACCAACCTGGCCGGCGCCGTAGCCGCCGATGCTTCTGCTCTATATGCGCGCAACCTGCTGGACTTCCTGAAGCTGGTCTTCACCAAGGAAGGGCAGTTTGAAATCAACCTCGAAGACGACATCGTCGCCGCGTGCCTGATGTGCCGCGACGGCCAAGTCATCCGCAAAAACGCCTAAGCAGGGATTCAGACGATGGAAGAGCTTATCTCCCCCGGTATCTACAACCTGATCATCTTTGTGCTGGCGATTTATGTCGGCTACCACGTGGTTTGGAACGTGACCCCCGCGCTTCATACGCCGCTGATGGCGGTGACCAACGCGATTTCCGCAATCGTGATCGTCGGCGCCATGCTCGCCGCTGCACTCACCGTGACGCCGCTGGGCAAGACCATGGGCACCCTGGCCGTGGCGCTCGCGGCGGTTAACGTGTTCGGCGGCTTCCTGGTCACCCGCAGGATGCTTGAGATGTTCAAGAAGAAAGCCCCGAAAGTAAAAGAAGAGGCGCCCAAGTAATGAGCATGAATCTAGTCACGACGCTCTACTTGATCGCGTCGATCTGCTTTATCCAGGCCCTTAAAGGCCTGTCACACCCAACTACGTCGCGACGTGGCAACCTGTTTGGCATGCTCGGCATGGCGCTGGCGGTACTCACCACCGTGGGCCTCATCTATAAACTGGGCGCAGAACTCGCCACGGCCGGTATTGGCTACGTCATCGTCGGCCTGCTGGTCGGCGGCACCGCCGGTTCGATCATGGCCAAGCGCGTAGAAATGACCAAGATGCCAGAGCTGGTAGCCTTCATGCACAGCATGATCGGCCTGGCAGCGGTGTTTATCGCCATCGCCGCCGTGGTCGAGCCGCAATCCCTGGGCATCGTCAAACATTTGGGCGACTCGATTCCGGCCGGTAACCGTTTGGAGCTGTTCCTCGGTGCGGCCATCGGTGCTATCACCTTCTCCGGTTCGGTGATCGCGTTCGGCAAACTGTCGGGCAAGTACAAGTTCCGTCTGTTCCAGGGCGCACCGGTACAGTTCGGCGGCCAGCACAAGCTGAACCTGGTGCTTGGCCTGGCTACCCTTGGTCTCGGCCTGGCGTTCATGTTCACCGGCAACCTCAGTGCCTTCGCATTGATGCTGGCCCTGGCATTCGTGCTCGGCGTGCTGATCATCATCCCGATCGGTGGCGCCGACATGCCGGTTGTCGTCTCGATGCTTAACAGCTACTCCGGCTGGGCAGCAGCAGGCATCGGCTTCTCGCTGAACAACTCGATGCTGATCATCGCCGGCTCCCTGGTGGGCTCCAGCGGCGCGATCCTGTCGTACATCATGTGCAAGGCGATGAACCGCTCCTTCTTTAATGTACTGCTCGGCGGTTTCGGCAACACGGCGGATGCCGCCGCAGTGGCAGGCTCGAAAGAAGCACGCCCGGTGAAATCCGGCTCGGCGGACGACGCGACCTTCCTGCTGACCAACGCCGACACCGTGATCATCGTTCCAGGCTATGGCCTGGCAGTTGCCCGCGCGCAACATGCGCTCAAAGAGCTGACCGAAAAGCTGACTCATCGTGGCGTGACCGTGAAGTACGCGATCCACCCGGTAGCGGGCCGTATGCCTGGGCATATGAACGTGCTGCTGGCCGAGGCGGAAGTGCCTTACGACCAGGTGTTCGAGATGGAAGACATCAACTCCGAGTTCGGCCAGGCCGACGTGGTGCTGGTGCTGGGTGCGAACGACGTGGTCAACCCGGCCGCCAAGAACGATCCAAACTCACCGATCGCCGGCATGCCGATTCTGGAAGCGTTCAAGGCCAAGACCATCATCGTCAACAAACGCTCGATGGCCAGCGGCTATGCGGGCCTGGACAACGAGTTGTTCTACCTGGACAAAACCATGATGGTCTTCGGTGATGCCAAAAAGGTCATCGAAGACATGGTCAAAGCCGTCGAATAACACTGCGCCAGCGCAATACCCGAAACCCTGGCCTCCAGTAGGCTGGGGGTTTTTATTATTGGATGAAACCCGACCAAAGGCTCTAAATCGCTGCCCGGCATTCGACCATGGTAGCGGGCCGAATTTTTTTGAAATCACTACACTGCCCACCTTGCTTCCGTAGCCTGAGATAACAATTCATGTACCGTGATCGTATCCGCTTGCCTTCGCTGTTGAACAAGGTCATGAGCGCGGCAGATGCCGCCGCACTGATCGAGGACGGCATGACCGTCGGCATGAGCGGCTTCACCCGTGCCGGTGAAGCCAAGGCCGTCCCCCACGCCCTGGCCGAACGCGCCAAGATTTCCCCGCTGAAAATCACCCTGATGACCGGCGCCAGCCTGGGCAATGACCTGGACAAGCAACTGACCGAAGCTGGCGTGCTGTCCCGGCGCATGCCATTTCAGGTCGACAGCACCCTGCGCAAGGCGATCAACGCAGGCGAAGTGATGTTTATCGACCAGCATCTGTCGGAAACCGTCGAGCAACTGCGCAACAACCAGCTCAAGCTGCCGGACATTGCCGTCATCGAAGCCGTCGCGATCACCGAGCAAGGGCATATCGTGCCCACCACCTCCGTGGGCAATTCGGCCAGCTTCGCGATTTTCGCCAAGCAAGTGATTGTTGAGATCAACCTCGCGCACAACCCGAATCTGGAAGGGCTGCACGACATCTATATTCCAACGTACCGGCCGACTCGCACGCCGATCCCGCTGGTTAAGGTCGACGACCGCATCGGCAGCACCGCGATTCCGATCCCGCCCGAGAAGATCGTCGCCATCGTAATCACCAACAAGGCAGACTCCGCTTCTACGGTGACGCCGCCGGACGCCGATACCCAAGGCATCGCCAACCACCTGATTAATTTCCTCAAGCAGGAAGTAGACGCCGGACGCATGACCAACAAGCTCGGCCCGCTGCAGGCCGGGATCGGCAACATCGCCAACGCGGTGATGTGCGGCCTGATCGAATCGCCGTTCGAAGACCTGACCATGTACTCGGAAGTGTTGCAGGACTCAACGTTCGACCTGATCGACGCGGGCAAGCTGAGCTTCGCCTCGGGCAGCTCGATTACCTTGTCGGAGCGACGCAACGCCGATGTGTTCGGCAACCTGGAACACTACAAGGACAAGTTGGTACTGCGCCCACAGGAAATCTCCAATCACCCCGAAGTGGTTCGGCGCCTGGGCATTATCGGCATCAACACCGCGCTGGAATTCGACATCTACGGCAACGTCAACTCCACCCACGTCTGCGGCACACGGATGATGAACGGCATTGGCGGCTCCGGAGACTTCGCGCGCAACGCGCACCTGGCGATCTTCGTCACCAAGTCGATAGCCAAAGGCGGCGCGATATCCAGCGTGGTACCGATGGTCAGCCACGTGGACCACACCGAACATGACGTCGACATTCTGGTGACCGAGATTGGCCTTGCCGACCTGCGCGGCCTGGCGCCGCGTGAGCGGGCTCGGGTGATCATCGACAACTGTGTACACCCGGCCTACCGCGATGCGCTGAACACTTACTTCAATGCCGCCTGCGCGATCGGCGGTCATACCCCGCATATCCTGCGTGAAGCACTGAGTTGGCACATCAACCTGGAAGAAACCGGGCACATGCTCAAGGCTTGATTGATACAGATCCAGGCTGATGCAAATACAGTTTCATCAGCTTGGGAATCTCAGCAGTACTTTTTACAAAAACTGTACTGCTGTACCGGTCATTTCCTACTGAATTCTCCTACGCCCCTCGCCTAAAATGCCTATTTCGCACTGTTTCAGTGCGGACAGGTACAGTTGCCCCATTTACGTACCGTACAGCCGCTATAAACAGTTAACTGGCCCCTCACAATACAGGTGAACTGTATCTAGAGAGTCTTGCGTCGGAGGAGGATCATTGGCATCAGTTAAACCACTACCTAATCCCGCCACAAGCGGAAGGATGTCATCATGGAACGTACACTCAGTTCCGATCTGTTCTTCGAAGAAAAAGCTGTAAACACCCAGGCTTCCCTGCCTTTGCGCGTTCTCGCCAACCTGATGTTGTGGCAGCGCCGCATCTCCAGCCGCCACCAACTGGCTCGTCTGGATTCGCGTCTGCTGGCCGACGCCGGTATCAGCGAAGCGCAACGCTACGAAGAGCTGAGCAAGCCGTTCTGGCGCTAATTGGCGCCCGCTGGCCCTGACCCGCCGGGTCCACCGCCAGCACCCTGATTTGTCAAAGCAAAGCCCGCCCCGGGTAACCGGAGGCGGGCTTTGCTGTTTCTGGCGTTCAGCTTTTGTACCGTTAAACAGATGCACTTCATGAAAACCAGTACAGTTTAAAAATAACTACAGTTAAGCAGTACAATTTAACTTCGGTGTATCTGTATCGGTGAGCTCGAGCCAGCCAACAGGGTGTCCCAAGACCTCATGAAAGGCTCCAGCCATGAAGACAGACACTTCATCTTATAAGCAGTTGATAGTGCGTATGGCCCATGCCGTAGGCAGCTGGGGACGAAAAACCCATGAGCGGCGCCAACTGGCACAACTTGACCCGCGCGAACTGTCCGACGCTGGAATCAGTTCGGGAGACCGAATCGCCGAGCTGTCCAAGCCGTTCTGGCGTGATTGAACAGTGAATAAACTTCCCGAACGGATAAGCGGCAGCTTAAGATTCCACCATCACGTGGCGAACCTTGTAGAACGGGCGTCTGATGCTCAACAGCAACACTGTCCGTTTCACAGTGGGCGCTTTGCGCCGCTTTATTTGATTATCTACAGGAGTGATTCCATGTCCCGTCTTCGCCTGCTGAGTGCTGCCGCCCTGTTGGCCGTAGCTGCCAACGCCAACGCGAGCAGCCTTATCGTGACCACTGATTCGATCGTCGGCGCGCTGAAAGCGACGTCCGATGCCAGCTCGGATGCCACCTCTTCCCTGCGCGACAACAAGGTCGTGCAAGCGGCCCGCGACGACGCAGCCAGCTTTGTCGCCAGCGAAGGCGCCATTCGTGGTGTGAAGCTCGAAAGCGCCCTGGCACAGATCCGCCAACAGGCTCCCCAGCTGAACACCGCAACGGACGCACAGTTGGCGCAGGCCATTCTGGCCATCTGACGCCAAGTCGACCCAAGAGAGCGCCAGCCACCACCAGATGTGTCAGCGCTGGCTCTCGCCGGGGCGTTGCGCTAGCCTTGGCGCTCGCTTTCAGTTGTCGAGTCCCATGGCTTTTTCATACCGCCTGTTGATCGTTCCCGTGTTGTTTTGCGCCTGCTGGTCACCCCTGGCTTCGGCCTTTGACGTGTCCACCCAGAGCACCGTCATCAGTGCGTATGCCACCAGCAAGGTGACGTCAGCACCCTTTGACAGAAAGTTGGTACTGGCCGCCCAGGATGACGCTGCCGCATTTATTGCCACTGACGGCCAATGGCGGGGAGCTCGTCTGGAATCTGCGCTGGATTATCTGCGTCGGACCCAGCCAAAACTTCATGCCAGCGACCTTGAACTGGCGCAGGCAATTCTCGTCCAATAATCATCTTTGTATTTCCATCTTTGTATTTTGGAGTCATCCCATGCGTAGCCCGCTGATCGCCGCCGCTCTCGGCCTGCTGTTGTTGGCCGATGTTGCCCACGCGCAAACTCTCAAGGCCACCAGTAACATCGTCGTGCGTGCCTCGGCCCGCACCATTGATTTCACCTCGGACACCACCACGTCCATCCGCGACTCCAAAATCGTGCGCGAAGCCCACGATGACGCCGCCAGCTTCGTCGCCACCAATGGCGAGATCCGTGGCGCGCAGTTGGAAGCCGCCTTCGACACCCTGCGAACCCGCGTACCGGAAGCGCGCGATGCCAGTGACCAGACTCTCGCCGAAGCTATCCTCGCTCTGTGAGGCGGCTAGTCGCCTGGCTACTGGCCGGGACTGTGCTGCTCTGTGCAAGCGCAGCCCAGGCCAGCCTGCAACTGCGGCTCAAGACCGAAGGCTTGAGCCCGGCCGAACAGCAGGCCAGCCAGGCATTGCTCGATGAGGCGATGCGCGCTTTGCCGCCGCGCTTTATCGAGCAGCTGGACCGGCGCATTGATGTCGGCTGGACCGACAAAATGCCTGAAAACGCTTATGGCCAGGCATCTCTGGTGTCCGAACTGGACCTCAACCAAAACCTGCTTGCCAGCCTGACCGACGGCAGCGCGGCCACGCAGAAGACCAACCGCCCCCACGGCACCGTACGCCGCGAAATGCTCGCCACCGTGCTGCATGAACTGACCCACATTTACGACCGGGCGCGCCTGTGGACCAAAGACGAGCGCACACTGATCCAGCGCTGCAGCCGCCAGAACAACATCACCGGCCTGATCGGCCTCCCCGATCAATGCCGAGGCCAGAACGACCGCCGCTTTACCTTAAGTGACGACCCGCGCCTGCTGGACCTTGCCGGATGGCCGCAATACGTGGGGCGTCGCGGCGAACGGGAGCAGCACAACCATCAAGTCGCCCGCAGCCCGGACATCTACGAAACCACCAGCCCGCTGGAATTCGTGGCCGTCAACATGGAGTACTTCCTCCTCGACCCGAGCTACGCCTGCCGTCGCCCCGCGCTGTTTCGCTATTACAAGGAACACTTCGGCTGGGCGCCGCCCGAGCAAGACACCTGCGCCACGACCTACGCGTTCCTGAACGCCGGCAACGATTTCGCCAAGACGCCGCTGGGCCAGATCGATCCGGAGCGGGTGTATGAAATCGACTACCTGCTGGCCGAAGCCAACCAAAACCTGGTCAGCCGCTGGGGCCACAGCATGTTGCGCCTGGTGATCTGCGCGCCCGGTCGCCCACGCGGCCCGGATTGCCGGCTGGACCTGGACCAGCACCTGGTGCTGTCCTACCGCGCATTTGTCGGTGACGTACAGCTGTCGAGCTGGGATGGCCTGGTGGGCAAGTACCCGTCACGGCTATTTGTGCTGCCGCTGGCCCAAGTGATCGACGAATACACCAAGACCGAGTTGCGCGGCCTGGCGTCAGTGCCACTTAAGCTCTCGCGCCAAGAGATCAACGACACCGTCGAGCATGCCGCCGAAATGCACTGGAGCTATGACGGCAACTACTTCTTCATTTCCAATAACTGCGCAGTGGAAAGCCTGAAACTGTTACGCAGTGGCAGCGCCAACCCGCAATTGACCGGCCTGGACAACATCACCCCCAACGGTCTGCTGGAAGTACTCAGCGCCCGTGGCCTGGCCGACACCAGCGTGCTCAATGACAAACGCGAGGCGTTGCGCCTGGGGTATCACTTCGACTCGTTCCGCGAACGCTACCAGGCGATGTTCGACGTGTTGCGCAAACACCTGCCGATTAAACAGACCCAGGTGGAAGACTGGCTGTCTCTCAGCGCCGAGGAACGCCGCCAATGGTTCAGCCAGGCCGACCTGCGCACCAGCGCCGCATTGTTGCTGCTGGAGCAGGCAAGCTATCGCAGGCAACTGATGCTCGCTCAGGACGAAGTCAAACAACGCTACCTCGGTGCACGCGAACTGAAAAACGGCGGCATGGAAAAAGCCAACCACACGTTACAACAGATCCTCGCCAACAGCGGCTTCCTCAGCCGCCCCGCAGAACTGCTGGGCACCAGCGGCTACGGCCTGCCACAACCGTCAGAAGCCCAACGCCTGGAATCGGAAAGTGCCGAACGCCAGAAGCAACTGCAATCCTTGAGCGGCGACCTGGATAAAGAGGTGCGGGTGCTGCTGGAGCCGTCCCGCGCTGCCGAGATCGCCGCCTGCGAGGCCAACCTCAAACAGGTAGGTGAGCATCTGCGGGCCCTGCACAAAGCGGCAGGGGGTTTGGAACTGCCTTAACCCACCTTAAAGAGAAGTCCTACGAACCTCTGATCATCTGAGTGCTCAGCGAAAGCTGGCTGAAAGCTTCCCCGTCTAGGATCGCCCCCACTGCCGGCAACAGACCGGCTGTTAACAACAACAATGGTGATTCCTGATGTCTGTTCGTACCCGCCTGTTCGCTCCAACTCCCACCGTACGCTACGTGCCTTTCGTACTGCGCTGACCCCCAACCGGTTCGCCATTCCCTAGCCGCGCTACGCCTGGAGTATTCCTATGCTGACTTTCCTTGGCTTTGCCATGGTCATCACGTTTATGTTCCTGATCATGACCAAGCGCCTGTCTGCGCTGATTGCTTTGATCATTGTGCCGATCCTGTTCGCCCTGTTTGGTGGCTTTGCACCGGAAATCGGCCCGATGATGCTTGCGGGTATCACCAAGCTTGCGCCAACCGGCGTGATGCTGATGTTCGCCATCCTCTACTTTGCCCTGATGATCGACTCCGGCCTGTTCGACCCGGCCGTGCGCAAGATCCTCAAGATGGTCAAGGGCGACCCGCTGAAAGTGTCGGTCGGCACCGCCGTGCTGGCCCTGGTCGTCTCCCTCGACGGTGACGGCGCCACCACCTACATGATCTGCGTGGCTGCCATGCTGCCGCTGTACCAGCGTATCGGCATGAGCCCACGCATCATGGCCGGCCTGATCATCCTCGCCGGCGGCGTGATGAATATGACGCCCTGGGGCGGCCCGACTGCCCGCGCCGCCAGTGCGCTGCATGTGGACCCGTCGGATATTTTCGTGCCGATGATCCCGGCCATGGCCGCCGGTGTAGTGGCGATCCTGGTGATCGCCTACATGTACGGCAAGCGCGAACGTGCGCGCCTGGGTGAACTGCACCTGCAAGGTGATGAAATCGACCACAGCGAGATCAGCGTTTCGCAATTCCCGGACGCCCGCCGTCCAAAGCTGATCTGGTTCAACGGCGCCCTGACCTTCGCCCTGATGTGCACCCTGATCGCCGGCCTGTTGCCGCTGCCGGTGCTGTTCATGGTGGCGTTCAGTATCGCGATGATCGTCAACTACCCGTGCCTGCAACAGCAAAAAGACCGCGTCGCCGCCCACGCCGGCAGCGTACTGGCGGTAGTCGGGCTAATCTTCGCCGCCGGCATCTTCACCGGCATTCTGTCCGGCACCGGCATGGTCGATGCTATGTCCAAGAGCTTGCTGGCGGTCATCCCGGACGCGCTGGGCCCGTACCTCGCGGTGATCACCGCGCTGGTAAGCATGCCGTTTACCTTCTTCATGTCCAACGATGCGTTCTACTACGGCGTACTGCCGGTACTCGCCGAAGCGGCCAGCCATTACGGCATCACCGCCGTGGAAATGGCGCGCGCCTCCATCGTTGGCCAACCCGTGCATTTGCTCAGCCCGTTGGTACCTTCGACCTACCTGTTGGTCGCCCTGGCCGGCATCGAATTTGGCGATCACCAACGCTTTACCCTCAAGTGGGCAGTGCTGGTATGCCTGTGCATAATGTTCGCCGCTTTGCTGATGGGGATTTTTCCGCTATTCAGCACTCTATAATCCTACCGACCTAACCGCGCGGCGCTGCAGCTTGCGCGGTTTCACACTTGCTCAAAGGAATACACATGGAATGGCTGACCAATCCGGAAATCTGGATTGCCTTCTTCACCCTGACGGCCCTCGAGATCGTCCTGGGCATCGATAACATCATCATGATTTCGATCCTGGTCAGCCGCATGCCCAAGCACATGCAAGCGCGCACCCGGATCTTCGGCCTGGCCCTGGCCATGGTGACGCGAATCCTGTTGCTGCTGTCGATTACGTGGGTCATGCAATTGACCGCCGACCTGTTCGTGGTCTTCGGCCAAGGCATTTCCGGTCGCGACCTGATTCTGTTCTTCGGTGGCCTGTTCCTGCTGTGGAAAAGCTCCCAGGAGATGTATCACGCACTGGAAGGTGAAGACGAAACCCACGATGAGCCCAAGGGCGCCGGTGGCAAGTTCATCTACACCATCATCCAGATCGCGATCATCGACATCGTTTTCTCCCTGGACTCGGTCATCACGGCGGTGGGCATGGTTTCCCATGTACCCGTCATGGTCGCCGCGATCATCGTCGCCGTACTGGTGATGATGCTGGCTGCCGGCACCATCAGCGAATTCATCGACAAGCACCCGTCGCTGAAAATGCTCGCGCTGTCGTTCCTGCTCGTAGTGGGTACTGTGCTGATCGCCGAATCCTTCGGCGTACACGTGCCAAAGGGCTACGTCTACTTCGCCATGGCGTTCTCGCTGGCGGTGGAAGCGATCAACATCAAGATGCGCACCTCGATCGCGAAGAAGAAGAAACAACAGGACCCGGTGAAACTGCGCAAGGACATTCCGGGTCAATAAGCCCGAGCCAGACAAAAAGGGGCTTTTATAAGCCCCTTTTTTTCATCCGCAAAAAGCTGATTTCATGACAGTTTTGTTTCAATACCTACTTTAGCTATGCGATGCTGGCGCAGAGCCCATTCGCCAACTACAGCTTAAGTACAAGACGTAGAACGGCACGCGGCAACTTTCCTTCGCCCCAATTGGGGCGCACCCACACGGGGGGCCGAGCATGCTGACCTTGCTCAATCTGCTTTCCGCCGTGACCCTGCTTATCTGGGGCACGCACATTGTCCGTACCGGCATCTTGCGGGTCTACGGTTCCAACTTGCGCCAAGTCATCGGGCAGAACATGTCCAAGCGCTGGCTGGCGTTTGTCGCCGGTATTCTGGTGACGGCCATGGTGCAGAGCAGCAACGCCACGGCAATGCTGGTGACCTCGTTTGTCGGCCAGGGCCTGATGGGCCTCACACCCGCGCTTGCGACCATGCTTGGCGCCGACGTCGGTACGGCATTGATGGCGCGTGTGCTGACCTTCGACTTGTCCTGGCTGTCACCGCTGCTGATCTTTCTGGGGGTGATTTTCTTCCTGTCGCGCAAACAGACGCGAGCAGGCCAGATGGGACGGGTCGGGATCGGCCTGGGCCTGATCATTCTCGCCCTGCAACTGATCGTCGAAGCTGCCGGGCCGATTACCCATGCCCAAGGCGTCAAAGTCATCTTTGCCTCGCTGACTGGCGACATCTTGCTGGACGCCTTGGTCGGCGCGTTGTTCGCAATGATTTCCTACTCCAGCCTGGCCGCCGTATTGCTCACGGCAACGTTAGCCGGCGCCGGTGTGATCGGCCTGCACGTGGCCATCGGCCTGGTGATCGGCGCCAACATCGGCAGTGGCGTGCTGGCCTTCCTCAGCACCAGCATGCAGAACGCCGCAGGTCGCCAGGTTGCCTTGGGCAGCCTGCTGTACAAACTGATCGGCCTGCTGCTGATCATCCCCGTACTCGACCCGCTCGTGCGCTGGATGGACGGTTTGGACTACAGCGCCCAAGGCATGGTCATCACCTTCCATCTGCTCTACAACACCAGCCGCTGCCTGATCCTGCTGCCGAGCATTAGCCCGATGGCACGTCTGTGCGCCTGGTTACTGCCGGAACAAGCAGAGGTCAACGGCAAAGCCAAGCCGCGCCACCTGGACTTGGCCTCACTTGCCACACCAAGCCTGGCCTTGGCCAACGCCGCCCGCGAAACCCTGCGCTTGGGCGACTTGATCGACAACATGCTCACCGCCATGCTCGAAGTGCTGCGCGGCAAGCAAACGGCGATTACCCAGGAAATGCGCAGTCTCAGCGATGATGTCGAGGCACTCTACAGCGCGATCAAGCTCTACCTCGCGCAAATGCCCCGCGAAGACCTCAGTGAACAAGACAGCCGCCGTTGGGCCGAGATCATCGAGCTATCAATCAACCTGAAACTGGCTGGCGACCTGATCGAGCGCATGCTGCGCAAGGTCCAGCAGCAGAAAACCTCGCAGCGTCGCCAGTTTTCTGAAGTGGGCCTGGAAGAACTGGCCGGCCTGCATACGCAACTGATTGCCAACCTGCGTCTGGGCCTGTCGGTGTTCCTGAGTGCCGACCCCGAAAGCGCCCGCCAATTGCTGCGCGAGAAGCGCCGCTTTCGCGCCCAGGAACGCCGCCTGGCGCATGCTCACGTCAGCCGCCTGCAACGCAAAATCGTACAGAGCCTGGAGACCAGCTCCTTGCACTTGGAGCTGATTGCCGACATGAAGCGTCTCAACTCACTGTTCTGCAGCAGCGCCTATGTGGTGCTCGAAACCTCCGACACCGGTGCACTCTCCGCTGAAGATATTGCCGACATCACCCATTCGCCCTGAACGTACGGGCGGCTGCACAGTCAGTAAAAAATGGACTTAAAACCAAACCGGCAATGTGGGAGCGGGCTTACTCGCGAAAAAAGTGGTGCGCCAGTCGACGATTCGGCCGACTGAACCACCGCCTTCACGAGCAAGCCCGCTCCCACAATCATTCGCCAGGAAGCTTGTTATGCGTCGCCTGTTATTCGCCTGCCTGTTGTTGGGCTCTGCACACGCCTTCGCCTTTGATCGTCTGCAAGTCGAGGGCTACACCCTGCCCAACGGCCTGCAATTGCTGCTCAAACCGGGCACCGAGCGCGGGCATGTGGCCATCCGCCTGGTCGTAGGCGTGGGTTTGGATGATTTCCGTTGTGATGAAAAGGAGCTGCCGCACCTGCTCGAACACCTATTGTTCAGCGGCATAGACGGCGGCGGCGAAGGCGACCTGGAAGACCGCATGCAGGCCCTCGGCGGTGAGTGGAACGCCTACACCAGCAACGCCGACACCACCTTTGTGATCGAAGCGCCCGCACAAAACCAGCGCAAGGTGCTGGACTTGCTACTCGCGATCATCACCCGCACTGAACTGTCCGATGCCAACATCAAAGCGGCCAAGCAGGTGGTCGAACGCGAAGATGGCGGCCACTACTCACACCTGCAACGCCTGCTCGACCGCCAGGACCTTGGCCACACTGCCAGCAACCAACTGGCCGTCGAACTGGGGCTTAAATGCGCCGAACGTGCGCAAGTCGACCACTTGACCCGCGATCAATTGGAGTCCCTGCGCAAAAATTGGTACGCGCCCAACAACATGACCCTGATCATCGTCGGCGACCTCGACAAACTGCTGCCGGCCTACCTGGAACGCACCTATGGCCAACTCGACCCGGTCGAGCCGAGTGAGCATCTGCCGCTCCCGGAAATCCAGCAGGCCGCCGCCAGCCACCGGGATCTTGTCCACGGCTGGGTCGGTGACAGTGCCAAGCTGCACTGGCTGTTCCCCGAACCGGTACTCGACGATCAACATGATGAAACCTACGACTTGCTCAAGGACTACCTGGACTGGGCGCTCTACCGTCAACTGCGCCTCAAGCACGGTTTATCCTACGGTCCGTGGAGCGAGCGAGAAGTGCTCGGCGGCGTCGGTTTCCTGAGCCTGAATGCCGACCTTGAGCGGGACAACCTGCCCGAAGCCGAACAGGTGCTCCAAAATCTCAAGGCGCAACTGCTCAAAGACGGCCTCGACCCGACGACATTCGCCCGCCTGCAGCAAGCCGCCATCGCCCGCCAGGCCTGGGCAGTGCAAGGCAACAGCGCCCTGGCCGACTATTACTGGAGTGCCTCGGGCGACTACAACAACGGCCATTTCAGTGACCCGGTGAAGCGCATCAAGGCCGTGACCCTGGCACAGACCAATCAGGCGATGCGCCAGGTGTTCGACCAACCGGGCTATTGGCGCGTGGAAAAACCGCTGCTGAGCTATGACACCCTG
This sequence comes from Pseudomonas sp. O39, assembly GCF_045447295.1. NCBI lineage: Bacteria > Pseudomonadati > Pseudomonadota > Gammaproteobacteria > Pseudomonadales > Pseudomonadaceae > Pseudomonas > Pseudomonas sp. O39. The sequence continues at coordinate 101,387 of NZ_JBJGXV010000019.1, read as the reverse complement.
GCCTGGATCGGCGTCGGTGCGCTTGCGCTGATCGCCAGCGGGTTGATCGGCGTTCGGCTTTATCGCAAACGGATCGCGTAATGAAGCACCGAGCCCAGGCCTAAGACGTTATTCTGTCCGGGTTTTTTCCTACACCCACTGTGAACCGCCCATGCCAAACCTGCCGCCCCTAATCCAGCGCATTCTCGTACTGATCAAGCGCTATCCAGGGGTGATCGCACTCGGCGGTTTTATCTCGGGTGTGTGCAGCTTCATTCTGGTGGATCGTCAGCAAGGCATGGCCAGTTGGATCGCGGTGATCATGCTGGTGAGCTGGCTGTGGCTGATGCTGGAAAACAGCTTTACCCAACTGTTCGCCAAAGTCTTCAAGCGCGAAATCCCCGAACCGCTGCTGCGCTATGCCACCCAGATGATCCACCAGGAAAGTCTGTTTTTTGTGTTGCCGTTCTTTTTCGTCACAACCAGCTGGAACAGTGGCCAATCGATTTTCACCGGCCTGCTCGGTGCGGCGGCACTCGTGTCGATTACCGACCCGCTGTACTACAAGTGGCTGGCGCCCAAACGCTCGCTGTTCCTGGCGCTGCACACCCTGACTCTGTTCGCCGCGCTGCTCACCGCGCTGCCGATCATCCTGCACCTGACCACCGCCGAGAGTTACAAGCTCGCGCTGGGCGTCGCCATGGCATTGTCGATTCCAAGCCTGGCCGCAAGCCTGCCGCTGCGCAGTATCAAAGGCTGGGCGATGCTGCTGGGAGTCACGGCCGCCATTGGCTGCGCCGGTTGGTTCCTGCGCAGCTGGGTACCGCCGGCCACGTTATGGATGACCGAAGTCGCGATCAGCACCCAGCTGCAAGACCGCACGCCGGGCGACGACCTCAAGGAAGTCAGCGCCGCCCAACTGCGCAGTGGCGGGCTGTACGCCTATACCGCGATCAACGCACCGCGCGGGCTGGATGAGCGGATTTACCATGTGTGGAAATTCAACGGCCAAGAGGTCGACCGCATCGCCCTGGATATCCACGGTGGCCGCAAGGAAGGCTACCGCGCCTGGACCCACAAGCAGAACTTCCCGGCCGATTCGGTAGGGCGCTGGCAGGTGCGGGTGTTGACGGAAGACGGGCAGGTCATCGGTGTGCTGCGCTTCAAAGTCACTGACACAGCACAAACGGACACGCCAAAGTAGGCCGTATCGTGCTATTACGTAGGGATTGTGGATAGCCAAACAAGCTCGGAGCTTATGACCACTCGTACGACGGCCGGCGCAGCCCATCTCGATTCGTCTACCGTTCCCCCGTTACTCAGGATTACAGGGGACTGGACGCTTGCCCACTATGCAAACCTGAAGAAGCTGTCGGACAAACTCGACGGCCAATACGACGCCGGTGCCCGTATTGACCTCAATGGCCTCGGTGCCCTGGACACCGCCGGCGCGTCGCTGTTGGTCGAGTTGCTGGGACCGGACCGCATCGAGCAATCTGCCGAGCAAACCGACTGCAGCCTGTCCGCCCCCGACCGCGCACTGCTCAAGACCGTCTACCGTTCCCTGAATGATTTTTGTGTGCCGGACAAGGCGCCCGAAGAAACCGCCGGTATCCAGGTGCTGGCACGCATCGGCCGCGCGGTGCACACCGTCTGGCAGGACAGCAATCAGCTGCTGGGCTTTATCGGGGTAATCCTCGAAACCCTCGCTCGCGGCATCTTCCGCCCCAAGCGCTGGCGCATCACGCCGATGGTCGCGCATATCGAACAAACCGGCCTCGACGCCGCGCCCATCGTGGCGCTACTGACGTTTCTGGTCGGCGCGGTAGTCGCGTTTCTCGGCGCCACAGTACTCAAGAGTTTCGGCGCGACCATTTTCACCGTGGACTTGGTGGCGTTTTCTTTCCTACGTGAATTTGGCGTATTGCTCACCGCCATCCTGATCGCCGGTCGTACCGCCAGCGCCTTTACCGCGCAAATCGGCTCAATGAAAGCCAACGAAGAAATCGACGCCATCCGTACCCTGGGCCTGGACCCGATGGAGCTGCTGGTTCTGCCACGCGTGATGGCGCTGCTGGTGTCGCTGCCGATGCTGACCTTCCTGGCGATGCTCTCGGGGATTATCGGCGGCGGGGTGGTGTGCGCTGTCGCGCTGGATATTTCGCCGGCCATGTTTCTCTCGCTGTTGCAATCGGACATCGGCGTACAGCATTTCCTGGTGGGCATGGTGAAAGCCCCCTTCTTCGCCTTCCTGATCGCGGCGATTGGCTGCCTCGAAGGTTTCAAAGTCAGCGGCAGTGCCGAGTCGGTCGGCGCCCACACCACCTCCAGCGTGGTGCAATCGATCTTTGTGGTAATTGTGCTGGATGCGGTCGCCGCGCTGTTCTTCATGGAGATGGGCTGGTGAGTCGTCTACACCGTGCGCCGTGCGAGGCGGTGATCGAAGTGCGCGGCCTGTGCAACCGCTTTGGCAGCCAGAGCGTGCACGAGAACCTCGATCTGGATTTGTATAAAGGCGAGATCCTCGCGGTGGTCGGCGGCTCCGGCAGCGGCAAGTCCGTGCTGTTGCGCAGCATCGTCGGCCTGCGCCGCCCCAGCGAAGGCGAAATACGGGTGTTCGGCAAGAACCTGCCAAGCCTGTCGGAACATGAACGCTCGTTGGTGGAACGGCGCTTTGGCGTGCTGTTTCAGAAGGGCGCGCTGTTTTCCTCGCTGACGGTCACCGAAAACGTCGCCCTGCCATTGATTGAGCACGCGGGCCTCAGCCGTGCCGACGCCGAACACCTGGCCGCCGTCAAACTGGCATTGGCCGGGCTACCTCTTTCGGCTGCCGACAAGTACCCGGCGTCACTCTCCGGCGGCATGATCAAGCGCGCGGCCTTGGCACGAGCCTTGGCGTTGGACCCGGACATCCTGTTCCTCGACGAACCCACCGCCGGCCTCGATCCGATTGGCGCAGCGCAGTTCGACCAACTGATCCTGACCCTGCGTGATGCGCTGGGCCTGAGCGTATTCCTGGTCACCCACGACCTCGACACGCTGTACACCATCACCGACCGCGTGGCCGTGCTGGCGCAGAAGAAAGTGCTGGTGGCAGGCGCCATCGATGTTGTCTCGGAAACGAACGACGCCTGGATTCACGAATATTTCCACGGCCCCCGTGGCCGTGCGGCATTGGCTGCCGCTCAATCGCTCAACGAGGTATGACATGGAAACCCGAGCCCATCATGTGATGATCGGTCTGTTTAGCGTGATCGTGGTGGTCGGCGCAATGCTGTTCGGCCTGTGGCTGGCCAAGTCCAGCGTCGACAGCGCCTTCCAGGAATATGAGGTGGTGTTCAACGAGGCGGTCAGCGGCCTGTCCCAGGGCAGCTCGGTGCAATACAGCGGGATCAAGGTGGGCGACGTCACCAGCCTGCGTCTGGACCCGAAAGACCCGCGCCGTGTTCTCGCACGCATTCGCCTGGCCGGGCAAACGCCGATCAAGGAAGACACCCAGGCCAAACTGGCACTGACCGGTATCACCGGCACCTCGATCATCCAGCTCAGCGGCGGTACCCCGCAAAGCCCCGAACTCAAGGGCAAGGACGGCAACCTGCCGGAAATCATCGCGTCGCCATCGCCGATCGCGCGCCTGCTCAATAACAGCAACGACCTGATGACCAGCATCAACCTGCTGCTGCACAACGCCAACCACATGTTCTCCCGGGAGAACGTCGAGCGCCTGAGCAATACGCTGGACAACCTGCAGCAGACCACCGGCGCCATCGCTGAACAGCGCGGCGATATCAAGGTGGTGATGCAGCAACTGATGCAAGTGAGCAAACAGGCGACTGCCGCGCTGGAGCAAACCACCGTGCTGATGCGCAATGCCAATGGCCTGCTCAACGAGCAAGGCAAGCAGGCCTTCGGCAGCGCCGAGCAGGCAATGAAGTCCCTGGAGCAAAGCACCGCGACCATCAACACCTTGCTGACCAACAACAAGGACTCGGTGAACAGCGGCATGCAGGGCCTCAACGAATTGGCACCCGCCGTGCGCGAACTGCGCGAAACCTTGGGTTCGCTGCGCGCCATCTCCCGCCGCCTCGAAGCCAACCCCAGCGGTTACCTGCTGGGCAGCGACAAGAACAAGGAGTTCACGCCATGAAGCGTGCTTACCAAATGATCGCCCCTCTGGCCCTGGCCCTCATCAGCGCGTGCTCGATCTTGCCCAAGCCGGACCCGTCGGACGTATACCGCCTGGCTTCAGCACAAACGAGCAGCCAAGGCACGCCGGTCAGTTGGTCGCTGCGCGTGTCAAAGCCGCAGAGCAGCGAGTTTCTCGACAGCCCGCGCATTGCCGTGGTGCCCAACGGTGACCTGATCAGCAGCTATACGAACTCACGCTGGAGCGACCCGACCCCGGTGTTGCTGCGCAATCGATTCATGGACGGTTTCCAGCGCGATGGGCGGGTAACGCTGCTGAGCACCGACGAGACCAACCTGCAGGCCGACTACGAGCTGGGCGGCCAGTTGCAGGTGTTTCAGAGTGAATACAGGGGTAATCAGGTGGACGTGGTGATTCGACTTGACGCGCGATTGGTGCGCGGGAGTGATCAGCGGATTATTGCCAGCCGCCGCTTTGAGGTGAGGCAGGCTGCGAGTGATACCAAGGTGCCGGCGGTGGTGGCAGCGTTTGGGCAGGCGGGTGATCAGTTGAATAAGCAGGTGGTGGATTGGGTGGTGCAGCAGGGCAATACTGCTGCGAAACGCTGAGGGCCTCATCGCAGGCAAGCCAGCTCCCACATTTTGATGTGTAAATACATTCAAACAGGTGGGAGCTGGCTTGCCTGCGATAGCAATCTAAGCCTTAACCAAAGAACCAGTAGCACACCGAAATCGCCGCCACGACGCCAGCAAACTCCGCCAGCAACGCACACCCCACCGCATGCCGCGCCCGCTGTATCCCCACCGAACCGAAGTACACTGCCAACACATAAAAGGTGGTTTCCGTACTGCCTTGAATCGTCGCCGCCACCAGTGCCGGGAAGCTGTCCACGCCCTTGGTTTGCATGGTCTCGATCAACAGCGCCCGTGCGGCACTGCCGGAAAACGGCTTGACCATCGCAGTCGGCAGCGCGTCGACAAAGCGCGTGTCCATCCCGCTCCAGGCCACCACATGGCGAATCCCCTCCAGGCCGAAATCCAACGCCCCGGAGGCGCGCAACACACCCACGGCACACAGCATCGCCACCAGGTACGGCAGCAGGTTCTTGGCAACGTCGAAGCCCTCTTTGGCGCCTTCGACAAAGGCCTCGTAGACCTTCACCTTGCGCAGTGCGCCGATCACCAGGAACAGCATGATCAACCCAAACAGCGTGAGGTTGCCGAGTATCGAAGAAAGGCCGGCCAGGGCCGTGGCGGACAGGGTCGCCAGCAGCGCCATAAAGCCGCCCAGCACCAGTGCGCCGGGAATCAGGTAGGCCAGCACCACCGGGTCCCACAGACGCAGGCGTTGCATCACCGCCACCGAGAGCAGGCCGACCAAGGTCGAGGCACTGGTCGCCAACAGGATCGGCAGGAACACTAACGTCGGGTCCGCAGCACCTTGCTGGGCGCGGTACATGAAGATCGTCACCGGCAACAGCGTCAGCGAGGAGGCGTTAAGCACCAGGAACAGAATCTGCGCGTTGCTCGCAACGTTCGGGATCGGGTTGAGTTCCTGCAACGCCTTCATGGCTTTCAGGCCGATAGGCGTAGCGGCGTTGTCCAGGCCCAGACCGTTGGCGGCGAAGTTGAGGGTGATCAAGCCGATAGCCGGGTGGCCAGCGGGCACCTCAGGCATCAGGCGGCGAAACAGCGGCCCGAGGGCCCTGGCCAGCCAATCGACGATCCCAGCCTTTTCGGCGATACGCAAAAAGCCCAGCCATAAGGTCAGGGTGCCGAACAGCAGCACCATCACTTCCACCGACAATTTGGCCATGGCGAAAATGCTTTCGACCATCGCCGCAAAAATCCCGGCATTACCGCCAACCAGCCACTGCACCAGTGCTGACACCATTGCCACGACAAAGAAGCCAAGCCACAGGCCATTGAGCATCAGTTGAATCCCCCGAAAGATGGAGCGAATGATAACGGGGCTGGCAGAAACGACAAACCCCGGATTTCCCGGGGTTTGTTTCAAATCACTCGCGCATCAGCCGCGGCTGGCCTCGCCGGCCGGCAGCGCTTCTTTGCTGCGCCAGTGTGGCAGGGAGTTCCAGTAGCGCTCGCCCTTGGCGTCATCGTACATGCCTTCCCAACGGGAGATGACCAGTACGGCCAAGGCATTACCGATCACGTTCAGTGCGGTACGCGCCATGTCCATCACACGGTCGACACCGGCGATGAACGCCAAGCCTTCCAGCGGAATGCCCACGCTGCCCAATGTGGCCAGCAGTACCACGAAGGATACGCCCGGCACGCCGGCGATACCTTTGGAGGTGACCATCAGGGTCAGCACCAGCATCAGCTGCTGGCCGATCGACAGGTCGATGCCATACAGCTGGGCGATAAAGATGGCGGCGATGCTCTGGTACAGGGTCGAACCGTCGAGGTTAAACGAGTAGCCGGTCGGCACCACGAAGCTGCAGATGGCCTTTGGCGCACCGTACGCCTCCATCTTCTCGATCACGCGAGGCAACACGGTTTCGGAGCTGGCAGTGGAGTAGGCCAGTACCAATTCGTCTTTGAAGATGCGCATCAACTTGATGATCGAGAAGCCAAACAGGCGTGCGATCGAGCCCAGTACCGCAAAGGCGAAGAACAGGATGGCCACGTAAACCAGGATCACCAGCTTGGCCAGCGGCAGCAAGGAGGCGAAGCCGAAATTGGCAACGGTCACCGCGATCAGGGCAAATACACCGATCGGGGCGTACTTCATGATCATGTGGGTGACTTTGAACATGCTCTCCGACACGCCCTGGAACATGGTCACCAGCGGCTCGCGCAGCTCAGGCTTGAGGCTCGACAACCCCAGGCCGAACAGCACCGAGAAGAAGATGATCGGCAACATGTCGCCGCGGGCGACCGCCGCAAAAATGTTCGACGGGATCAGGTTGAGGATCGTCTCGATGAACGCATGCTCATGCTGCACTTCGGCGGCGGTGGCGGTGTATTTGGAGATGTCGACGGTACCCAGGGTACTCATGTCGATGCCGGCGCCCGGGTGGAACAGGTTGGCAAGCAGCAGGCCGACCACAATAGCGATGGTGGTGACCACTTCGAAGTAAAGGATGGTTTTGACACCGATTCGGCCGAGCTTCTTCGCGTCCCCCACACCGGCGATGCCCACGATCAGCGAGGAAATCACAATCGGGATCACGATCATCTTGATCAGACGAATAAAGATATCGCCCGCTGGCTGCAACACATTGCTGATCCACCAGGCTTTTTCAGCACTGAAATGGTTGAGCACTGCACCGATTGCGATCCCCAACACCAAACCGATGAGGATCTGCCAGGCGAGGCTTAGCTTTGCCTTCTTCATGTCATTACCCTTACTTCAAGTGGACTTAAGGCAAATGCGCCATCTGGAACGCTCGGAAGCGAAAAAGTGTGTGCATCTGCCTCCGTAGAAGGTCACCGCAGCGTGGCCGAAATGGCTTACTGGCAGGCGAAAAAAGGCGCAACTATTCCCATGCAAGGGAGCGACGTCTAATGCCGTAAACGCCTACCCTATGCCGAATCGGCATGGCTTTTTTTGAAAATAACTGTCCGAACGGTCAGTTCAAATACGCCATTTAAGCAGGTTAATATGCCGTGGACCGGCCAATACAGGCTCGCTCAGAGATGTTGGACGACTTCAAGTCACTGGCAAAAATGCCTGGGATTTGATGAGCTTGGCGTCGGAGAAGTCCTATAGCGTGAGCAAAATTTTCTAGATAGAAGGTCGCTCCGACACACCAAGTAATGGTTGGGAGGAGGCAGAAAAGAAAATAGCGGCTATGGACGACATAGAAGATGGGTAATGAGAGTCATAAGCCCGCCGCAAGTTCAGCAAGCTTGAGGACTTGTGAACTTGCGTCGCAGCTTTTCACCTGACCCGGCCCTTGCGCAGGCACTCCCTGTACCCGTAGGTCACGCCGATCTCGATTGATCAGAGCAACCCGGCCCCCTGGTCATGCATCGCCCTTGGCGAGCGATACAAGAGGAAAGAAACAAAGTGGCTTCTTTCCATGGACGCCAGCTCCGCAGACGACAGATGCGTCAGACGGAACCTAGTACCAATTCGGATCTTTCTTAAGCTGCTCCATCAGCAGCTTCTGCATGCCTTCATTCGGCTTACCGAGGAAACGGTAGTCGGCGTGCCGTGTCGGTGACTTGTCTGCCGGCAGACCTGCCGGGACCTGTACCAACATGGCGTAGGCATGTTTCTTGTTGTAGCTGAACGCAACGACCAAGCGCTTGTTCAGGCACGTGTCTGCTGTCTCGCAGAGCGGCCCGACCAGGTACTTGTCGCCATCTTCTTCCACAGCATTCATTTGTTCGGCCGTACCGGAGAGGTTCATTACCCATTCCGGCAGACGCTCTTCTTTCTTCACAACGCCTTGCCAGGTCTCACGAAACTGTGGATCGGCGCTCAGCAATTCGTTGGCCCGGGTCTGACCGTCATTGGCGGCCATTACCAAACCGCTGCCGCCCAAGAGCAGGGCGGCAGCTATAGCTTTGAGAGACAGAGTGGTCATTTTCAGCCTCGGCCGCGACGACCAAAGAAGAACGAAGCGATGAACATCACCAGGAAGACCACAAACAGAATTTTTGCGATACCCGTGGCAGTGCCCGCGATGCCACCGAAGCCCAGGACTGCAGCCACAATGGCGATGATCAGAAATGTGATTGCCCAACTCAACATGGTGATTCTCCTTACGCTTTTATAGGGGTAACAGCGGTAGTGCCGTGCAGCCGCTCAACTCAAGCGACCTTGTGTTGCCTAGAACACCCAACGTTCCTGAGCTGGCAATTCACCCAGGGTGGAATCCTGGTCAGCCACTCTCAATTGCGGGGCGGTTACGTCGGCGGTAGCGCTGCCAACGGAACGGAAATGGGTTTGAGTCATGAGCGGACGTTCAAATTGCGGGGTTTGTTGCTGACTCTGCTGCCAATGCTGCAGCTGCTGGCCGGCGATCAACGTGACCATCAAGGCCAGGCTGGCGAACAGACCTTGCTGCAAGCGCACTGGCGATACACGCAATTGGCTGCTGAGGCTTTGGCGAGTCATGCTGCATTTCTCCCGCATTCTGATTATTCGTTCATGACGCTGTCAGGAGAGGTATTGCAGGGTGCATGCCAGATTTTTTACAAAATAATACTCAATAAAATCAACACGTTATGAATGCATCAAGGTTATGGAAGCCAGCATCCTGCACGATGCCTCTGTCCAGGCCGTGCGAAATGCACGACCGCCAATGGTCGGATCAACGGATCGAAAGCAGTTGGGGAGTTGCCGAAGTGGCAAGAAGGCATGAAAACGCTATCAATCGGCGTGTTTGTAGGAGAGCGTGAAGATACCTGCGCGAAGACGCCGTTTATCAATCAGAATAAACCATGCAACTTGCCCGATTATTCCGGGACTAAACAGCATCATTCATAGTTAAGGAGCGCGGGACAGATGGAATCAGCCAAGGAACTTCAAGGCCGCATTCTTTTAGTGGATGACGAATCCGCGATCCTTCGCACCTTCCGTTACTGCCTGGAAGATGAAGGCTACAACGTAGCGACTGCCAACAGCGCCGCCCAAGCCGATGCCCTGATGCAACGCCAGGTGTTTGACCTGTGCTTCCTGGATTTGCGTCTGGGTGAAGATAACGGCCTGGATGTATTGGCCCAGATGCGTATCCAGGCACCGTGGATGCGCGTGGTGATTGTCACCGCGCATTCCGCCGTAGACACCGCAGTCGATGCGATCCAGGCCGGCGCCGCCGACTACTTGGTCAAACCGTGCAGCCCAGACCAATTACGGCTGGCCACCGCCAAGCAGTTGGAAGTGCGCCAACTGTCCGCACGCCTGGAAGCACTGGAAGGCGAAGTACGCCAGCCCAAGGACGGGCTCGACTCCCACAGCCCGGCGATGATGGTGGTACTGGAAACCGCACGCCAAGTCGCGGGCACGGACGCCAATATCCTGATTCTGGGCGAGTCCGGCACCGGTAAAGGTGAGTTGGCGCGGGCCATTCATGGCTGGAGCAAACGTTCGAAAAAATCCTGCGTTACTATCAACTGCCCGTCATTGACGGCGGAATTGATGGAAAGCGAGTTGTTCGGCCACAGCCGCGGCGCGTTTACCGGTGCCAGTGAGAGCACGTTGGGCCGAGTCAACCAGGCCGACGGTGGCACGCTGTTTCTCGACGAAATCGGCGACTTCCCGCTCACCTTGCAGCCAAAATTGCTGCGTTTTATCCAGGACAAGGAATATGAGCGCGTAGGCGACCCGGTCACCCGGCGCGCTGATGTGCGCATCCTGGCGGCCACCAACCTGAACCTGGAAGACATGGTGCGCGACGGCCGCTTCCGGGAAGACTTGCTCTACCGCCTCAATGTCATCACTTTGCACCTGCCGCCGCTGCGTGAACGCAGTGAGGACATCCTGACCCTTGCCGACCGCTTCCTGGCACGCTTCGTCAAGGAATACGCCCGACCGGCACGCGGTTTCAGCGACAGCGCGCGTGAAGCCCTGCTCAACTACCGATGGCCAGGCAATATTCGCGAACTGCGTAACGTGGTGGAACGCGCCAGCATCATCTGCCCACAGGAAAAGGTTGAAATCAGCCACCTTGGGATGGCCGAACAACCGACCAACAATGCCCCGCGTATCGGCGCCGCGCTGAGCCTGGATGAGCTGGAGAAAGCGCATATCGGTGCAGTACTCGCCACCAGCGACACCTTGGATCAAGCGGCCCGCACCCTCGGTATCGACGCGTCGACCCTTTATCGCAAACGTAAACAGTACAATTTATGAGCTGTACCTTATGAAGCTTGCGATGAAACTGCGCACTCGGCTATTCCTGAGCATCTCAGCGCTGATCACCGTCGCCCTGCTGGGACTGGTACTGGGACTGGTCAGCGTCATGCAAATGGCCAAGAGCCAGGAGTCGTTGATTCGCAGCAATTTCATTACTCTGGACCTGGGCCTCAAGCTGCGCCAGAGCTTGGGCGACCAGTTGATCCTGATGCTGGAGGATCAACCGGACCCCGCCGCCCTGCAAACCTCGAAACAGCAATATTTCGCCCTGCTGGATCAAGGTATAGCCCACGAACAGCAAGACGGCAGACCCAGCGGGTTCAGCCAGGCACGCGTCGACTACCTGAACTTCCTCAAGGCGTTCGACGAGGCCCACCAAAGCTCGCTGGCAAACAATAAAAACCAAAAACTGACCGAAACCTTCAATGTATTGCGCAACGGCCTGATCGCCGAACACAAACAAGCGTTGGAGAATATCAACACCAGCGAACACAAATCGCGAGATCGTGCATTGCTGATCGCCGGCCTTTTGGGGTTGGTTGGCCTCGCGGTATTGATCATCGGCTTTGTCACTGCCCACGGCATCGCACGGCGGTTTGGCGGGCCGATCGAAGCCTTGGCCAAAGCCGCCGACAAGATCGGGCAAGGCGATTTCGAAGTGACGCTGCCCATCTCGTCTGCAGCGGAAATGAACCAGCTGACGCGCCGCTTTGGCATCATGGCAGAGGCGCTGCGCCAGCATCAGGCGACCAATGTCGACGAATTGCTGGCCGGCCAGCAGCGCCTGCAAGCGGTGCTCGACAGCATCGACGATGGCCTACTGATGATCGACCGCCAAGGCTGCCTGGAACACCTCAACCCTGTGGCGCAGCGCCAATTGGGCTGGGACGAGGCGCGCTTAGGCCAGGGGCTGGGCGAAGCACTGGGCCGCCCGGAAATGGATGAACAACTTCAGTTGGTCCTGCGTGGCGGCAACCTCGAGCGGGCGCCGGAAGACCTGGAAGTCGAAGTCGAAGGCGAATTACGCCTGCTGACCTATAGCCTGACACCCGTCAGCCATACCCAAGGCCACATTCTTGGCGCGGTGATGGTGCTGCATGACGTCACTGAACAGCGCGCCTTCGAACGGGTGCGTAGCGAATTCGTGTTGCGCGCCTCCCACGAGTTGCGCACACCGGTGACCGGCATGCACATGGCCTTCGGGCTGTTCCGCGAACGGGCAAAGTTCCCTGCGGAGTCTCGTGAAGCGGACCTGCTGGATACGGTCAATGAAGAGATGCAGCGCCTGATGCAGCTTATCAATGACCTGCTCAACTTTTCACGCTACCAGAACGGCCTGCAAAAGCTCACGCTCGGGCCATGTGATGTCACCGACCTGCTGGAGCACGCACGGGCTCGATTCACTGAGCCAGCGAATGCACAGAACATCGAGTTATTGGTGGAGGCCCAAGCAGAATTGCCCAGGCTGTATGCCGACCAGGCTCAGTTGGAGCGAGTGCTCGATAACCTTTTAGGCAACGCTTTGCGGCACACCGCAGAGGGTGGCCAGATTCGTCTGCAGGCGCGCCGTCATGGCGAACGGGTGATTATCAGCGTCGAAGATAACGGCGAGGGTATTGCTTACGGCCAACAAGGGCGGATCTTCGAGCCCTTCGTGCAGGTGGGCCGCAAGAAAGGCGGCGCCGGCCTGGGGTTGGCACTCTGCAAAGAGATCGTGCAATTGCACGGCGGCCGCATGGGCGTGTATTCGCGGCCGGGGCAAGGCACACAGTTCTACATGGCGCTGCCGCTGTAATCTGGCTGCTCGGGTTGCCTTGTCACAGCGACACGGACCTGAAAGACCACAATCAAACCTTCGACGCACATGTGAAAAATGTGGGAGCGGGCTTGCTCGCGAAGGCGATTTCAAAGCCAACATTGCTGCCGCCTGACATTCCGCTTCCACAAGCAAACCCGTCCCGATCCCACGTTGGAATCGGTTTACACGCTTAGCTGCGGTTCAACGCACGCAGGATCGCGGCGCTTTCGGCATCCGGCGTACCATCGAACAGTGATGGACGGAAGTGCATCTGGAAGGCCGCGATCACATGCCGCGTAGCTACATCCAGCTCACCCGTCTGCGGCGTTTGGTAGCCGAGTCGTGCCAGCTCTTCCTGGAACCAGGTAATACTCGGCAGGGCAGCGGCGTACTGCTGCTGGAATCGGGCGACTGCCTGCGCGTCCGGCCACATCCCCAAACCTTCAGCGGCTAGACGCTTCCACGGGAACAGCGGGCCCGGGTCGAGCTTGCGCAGCGGCGCGATGTCGCTGTGGCCGATAATATTCCTGGGGTTGATGCCATTGCGCTTGCTGATGTCCTTGAGCAACACGACCAGCGACTGCACCTGCGCTTCGGAGTACGGATACCACACGCGACCCGTCGGCGTGTCGCGATACCCTGGGTTGACGATCTCGATGCCAATGGAGCTGGAGTTGAGCCAAGTGCGCCCCGTCCACTCGCTTTCCCCAGCGTGCCAGGCGCGCTGGCTCTCATCCACCAGCTTGAAGATGGTGCCTGAGGCGTCGTCGCCAATCAGGTAATGGCTACTGACCTGGCCGTGCGTCAACAGCGCCAGGGAGCGTTCAAGGTTGGTGGCCGTGTAGTGAACAATGACGAACTGCACGCGGTTATCGTGGTTCATCGAAGGGTGGTTGGTGTCCAGGCGCGGGCCGCTGGCGCAGCCGGCGAGGAGGAGAAACACAAAAGCGACGTACAAGGATTTCATGGCAAAGGCATTACACTGAAGACGATAATGCAACAGTGTAACGTACCGTTTAAGGCCCGGCGGCCAAATCCGGGCTTTTAAACAAAATGGAACATTTTTTACGCCGCCTGTACCCGGTTACGTCCGGCAGCCTTGGCCCGGTAAAGCGCCTCATCGGCGCGCTTGAGCGCCAAGTCACTGCGCTCACCTGGCTGAAACTGCGCCAGGCCCATGGACATCGTGATCGTCACCGGCTCGCCCTTGAAGTGGAACGGGCACGCTTCAATCGCTGCGCGCAGCCCTTCGCCCACGGCCAAGGCATCCTCCAAGGCGGAGTCAGGCATCAGCAACACAAACTCCTCACCGCCGAAGCGCGCGATAAAGTCGTTGGGGCGCAGGTTTTTGCGCAACACATTGGCGATGATTTTCAGCACCTTGTCACCCGCCAGGTGACCGTAGCCGTCGTTGATACGCTTGAAGTGGTCAAGATCCAGCATGGCCAGTGACAGGCTATTGCCGCGCTGGTGCCAGGTATTCACTTCATGGTCAAGGCGCTCACTCCATGCAGCACGATTGGGCAGGCCGGTGAGCGGATCGATCAAGGCCTTCTGGCGTTGTACCTCCAAATGCTCGCGATAGCCCTGGGCCTCCTGTTCCATGTTTGCAACCCGCTCAGCCAAGCCCTTCAGCCGCGCCGCGACCTCCTGCTCGCGCTGGTCACGCTGCTGCTGGTGTTCGTCCATAGTGCCGAGCAAGCCTTCAAGATGGCTTTCCAGCACTTGCTTGAGGCTGTCCAGGTCGGCCGCGTCCTGCACGCTGCTTTGCAGGCCGTCGACCTGCTCACGGATCTGCGTATCCAGTTCCCGCGCGGCCGAGCGGCTGTCCGCGTGGCCATCACTGGCCACCTGCAGATGACCCTGGAATGCCTCGAGGCGCTCGTTGAGCTGCTTGAGGTAGGCTTCGAACTCATGCTGGCCGCTGTCGGTAATCGCCAGCATCAGAACCGCCAGGTCATCAAGGATCGGCAGCAACTCGTACCAGTTCAAGCCGTGGGCCAGGCGTTCGCGCATGGCTTCGGCTTGGGGCCGGTGGCGCTCGGGCAGTGACAGATCATCCAGCAAGCCGAGCAAGGTGCCTTCGATATGACTGGCGACCGAGCTATAGGACGGCTCGGGCGAATCGGGCAGCGCGTAAACGCCGTCCGATTGCAGCGTATCCGGGTCAGGCTCCGGGCTTTCCTGCACCGGAGGTAGCGACAGGCTGCCGATGGAGGTTTCGTCCGGGGTATCGACCAGAACCTGAGGGACCTCGATAAACGCGGCGAGTGCGCTCTCGGGAACGACTTCCTCTGCTTCGGGTTCAGGTGCTGCGGCAGGCAGAAGGGTGGGTTCCGCTGGCGCCGGGGCCTCAAAGACAAACGTTTCGGCGGCAACCTCTGCGGCTTTAACAGGCGTGATCGGTTCAGGCTGCGTAGCGACCGGGGTCTGCGGCAACGGCGCGAAGGCGCGCAAGGCGTGTGTCAGTTCTTCGGATTGCGCAGGTTCCTGAGGCTCAGGTTTGGGCGCGGCGGGGACGGGGGCGGGTTTCGGCGCAGCCAGCTCCGGTGTAGGCAGTGGCGTAGCTTGGGCCACCGGCACTTCATTCGAAACATCCTTCGCGCCAAATAGACGTTGCAGCAGGCCCGGCCCAGTGCGCGTGGTTTCGCCGTCCGGCTCCAGGTTATTCAGCGCCTGCTCTTGCAGGCTGCTCAGCTCACTGAGCAACAGCGGGATCTCACGCGCCTGCCCGACCCGACCCTCCAGCTGCTTGGCGAAGGTTTTCAGCGGGCGGGCCACCTCACGCGGCAGTGGCAACTTCTGTAACTGCATGACCAGGGCGGTGAGCGCGGTGCTGATCTGGTCGACCCGGGTTTCGCGGCGCTGCTCCGAGTCGAGCACGGCTTTTTCCAGGCGCGGCAACAACGCGGCGAGAGCGGCGTCCATGTCGTCCGTACGCACGACGTCGCGCATCTCTTTCATGCATTGATCAACCGCGCGGTCGGTCCCTTCAGCCGCCAGCGTGCTGCGCACCAGCCCTCGCCGCAGCAGGTCAAGGCGGGCGGCCCAGCGACGTTCGAGCTTGTCTTGCTGCTCGACGCCTTTCAGGTATTTCTCTTTCCAGCGCTGGGCGTCGTCGCTCATGCAAGGGGTCCGCGAGGGCTGGGGCTCAACGCGGGTAATGCATCAGCCGTGAGCGAACCCGGCAGACGAATCTCTACCGCGACCGGCAGGTGATCGGAGATGGGCTGCGCCAGCACCTGCACGCTTTCAAGCGTAAGGGTCGGGCTAAGCAGGATATGGTCCAGGCAACGCTGCGGGCGCCAACTGGGAAACGTGGCTTCGACTTGCGGCGCCAGTAACCCGAGGTCACGCAACGGAGAATTCTGCAACAGGTCATTGGCATGGGTATTCATGTCACCCATCAGTACCTGATGCTTATAGTTGCCAATCATTTCACGCACGTAGGCAAGCTGCAGGTTGCGCGCACGCCCCCCGAGCGCCAGGTGCATCATTACCACCACCAAGGCTTCCGGGCCTTCGCCGAATCGCACGAGGATCGCCCCACGGCCCTTGGGGCCTGGTAATGGGTGATCTTCGATAGCGGTCGGTTTCAGGCGACTCAGCACGCCATTGCTGTGCTGCGCCAGGCGCCCTAGATTGCGGTTGAGTTGCTGGTACCAGTAGGGGAACGCGCCAAGTTGAGCCAAGTGTTCCACTTGGTTGATGTAGCCAGAGCGCATGCTGCCGCCGTCAGCTTCCTGCAGGGCGACCAAGTCGAAGTCGTTCAGCAGGTTGCCGATCTTTTGCAGGTTAACCGCACGCCCGTTATGCGGCAGCAGGTGCTGCCAGCCCCGGGTGAGGTAGTGCCGGTACTTCTCGGTGCTGATGCCCACCTGGATATTGAAGCTGAGCAGGCGCAAGCGGCTGTCTGCCGGCAGGCCTGTGGACTCCAGGTGATGTTCGTTGACCTGCGCATCATGCAGGCCAACGACACGTTCAGTACCCCAGCGGCGCATGGTGGGCCCCTTACTTGGCTGCGCGCTCTTTGGCGATCAGTTGGTCAGCAACATTGAGTGTCTGTTCAGGACCACCGGTCGTGCCCAGGTCGAAACGGTATTTACCGTTGACGATCATGGTCGGTACGCCTTGCACGCCATACTTCTGGGCCAACTCTTTGTATTGGGCCATTTTGCCTTTGACGGCGAACGAGTTGAAGGTCTCGAGGAACTTGGCTTTGTCGACCCCTTGGGTAGCAACGAAATCAGCCATGTCTTCCGGTTTGGTCAGACGCTTGCCTTCCTTCTGGATAGCATTGAACACGGCGTTATGAACCTTTTGCTCAACGCCCATGGTGTCCAGGGTGATGAAGAGCTGACCATGGGCATCCCATGGGCCACCGAACAGCGCTGGGATGCGCTTGAAGTTCACGTCGGCCGGGAGTTTTTCAGCCCAAGGGTTGATGGTCGGCTCAAAGGCGTAGCAATGCGGGCAGCCATACCAGAACAGCTCCACCACTTCGATCTTGCCAGGCTCCGAAACGGGGACCGGGTTGGCCAGTTCTACATAGGTTTTACCGGCTTCAAGCGGCACGTCGGCAGCTTGGGCGGTCATGCCGAAAAGGCTGGCAGTGACGAGAGCGGCGCTGAGGATCAGATTACGCATGCTTTACTCCTGTACAAATAAAGTCGCCTCACGCGACCTTTAGTTGTGACAGGTCTACGCGGGCATGAGTTCGTTAGTGTAACGGCACCGGCCACAAAAAAGGGCGGCCTAAGCCACCCTTTTTATGCTTGCATCGATAGATTAATCGAGCGTTAACGTACTGCCTGGATCAGTGCAGGCCCTGAATGTACTGGGAAACTGCTTCGATATCCTTGTTACTCAACTTGCCGGCAATGCTTTGCATGATTTTGGTATCGCCGTCGTTGGTGCGATTACCCTCACGGAAGTCCGTCAGTTGCTTGGTGATGTACTGGGCATGCTGGCCGCTCAGGTGCGGAAAACCTGCAGCGGCAAGGCCGGCGCCATTAGGCGAATGGCAGCCGAGGCAGGAAGGCATGCCTTTTTCCAGGTTGCCACCACGGAACAGTTCTTCGCCGTGAGCCACCAGTTTTGGATCGGCAGCTCCCACACTGCCGTGCTGACTGGCAAAATACGCCGCGATGTCTGCTAGGTCCTGATCGCTGAGATTAGTCAGCAAGCCGGTCATTTCGAGCACCGTGCGCTTGCCGTCCTTGATGTCGTGCATCTGCTTGGTCAGGTAACGTTCACCCTGGCCTGCCAGTTTAGGGAAGTTCGGCGCCGGGCTGTTGCCATCCGGTCCGTGGCAAGCACCACACACGGCGGCTTTCGCCTGGCCCGCTGTAGCGTCGCCTGCAGCATGGGCAACACCGGTGATGCCCAAGGTCAACAGCAGACTCACGATCAGTTTGTTCATCAGCTAATCCAACTACGGCTAAGGGTTTAAGAGTTATCTACCGGGTTTACTCACCATCAACTCAATGATGGCCTGGTAATCCTCAGTACTGCAGTCCATGCACAAACCACGCGGCGGCATTGCCTTGAAACCCTGGGTCACGTGTTGCACCAGCGTGTCCATACCCTGCGCCAGTCTAGGCGCCCAAGCTACCTGGTCACCCCGTTTGGGGGCGTTGGGCAGTTGGCCGGCATGGCAAGCCACGCAAACTCGGTTGTACACCGCCTCCGGATCCTGTGTAGCCTGAGCGCCGTAAAACGGCACCAGGACACCAAAAGCGAGCAACCATCGGGTCATACATCGACCTTTTCAGGGTTTGAGAGCGTTTTGCGTTCTAATGCGCAATGAAGGTCTTTCGCTCCCGTGAACTTCATCCTTCGCTGGGACAAAGCACACACAAAATCTGCGGCATTATATACTGGCGCTACTGAAACGGAAACGACACCGCTTGCCGCACCCTTTTTCGGCACCGCCCACATCGGAAATCTCATGCAACTCAAGAATCCCATCCTCGGTCTGTGCCAACAGTCCACATTCATGCTCAGCGCCGCCAAAGTTGACCAATGCCCCGATGACGAAGGCTTTGAAGTCGCCTTTGCCGGTCGTTCCAACGCTGGCAAATCCAGCGCGCTGAACACCCTGACTCACGCCAGCCTGGCGCGCACCTCGAAAACCCCGGGCCGCACGCAACTTCTCAACTTCTTCAAGCTAGACGATGATCGGCGTCTGGTCGACCTGCCGGGCTATGGTTATGCAAAAGTACCTATCCCGTTGAAGCTGCACTGGCAGCGTCACCTGGAGGCTTACCTGGGTGGTCGGGAGAGTTTGAAGGGTTTGATTCTGATGATGGACATCCGTCATCCAATGACCGACTTCGACCTGCTGATGCTCGATTGGGCCGTCGCCAGCGGCATGCCGATGCATATCCTGCTGACCAAGGCCGACAAGCTGACCTACGGTGCCGCCAAGAACACCCTGCTCAAAGTGCAATCCGACATCCGCAAAGGTTGGGGTGATGCGATCACCATCCAGTTGTTCTCTGCGCCTAAGCGGATGGGCCTGGAAGACGCCTACACCGTGCTGGCCGGCTGGATGGAATTGGCCGACAAGAGTGCTGAACTCGCGGAATAACTTTTCTGCGGGCAAAAAAAACCCCGGACTTCGTATGGGGAGGGGAAGTTCGGGGTTCAAGTTCCGGACCGCTAGGGCGGGGTCCAGATATCTGCCAACACTTAACACAACATAGGAGCATTGAAGGGCTTCACCACCCATTCAGTAACTCTGAGTAGCAATTCACGGGTTAAGTTCCGGCAGGTTCAAAAAACTATTGGAAATAGCTGTCGCCGATTTCTGATCTAAAGCGCTCTGCCACCCCCTCGAAAGTGGCAGAGCCGCGAAATCAGTGCGCCTCGTCCCAGTTATCGCCCACGCCCACATCCACCACCAGTGGCACGTCCAACTGCGCCGCCGCGCTCATGTGCTCGCGGATCTTCTCGCTGACTTGCGCCACCAGGTCCTCACGCACCTCAAGCACCAGTTCATCGTGCACTTGCAGGATGACCTTGGCATCCAGGCCCGATTCCGTCAGCCAGTTATCCACCAGCACCATGGCTTTTTTGATGATGTCCGCCGCCGTGCCTTGCATCGGCGCGTTGATTGCCGTGCGCTCGGCAGCCGCTCGTTCCTGAGGCTTATTGGAATTGATATCCGGCAAATACAGCCGACGCCCGAAGAAGGTTTCTACATAGCCTTGATCAGCAGCCTGGGCACGCGTGCGCTCCATGTACTCGCGAACACCTGGGTAGCGCGCGAAGTACACATCGATGTACGCCTTGGCAGTCTTGGTATCGACGCCAATATCCTTGCCCAACTTCTGCGCGCCCATGCCGTAGATCAGGCCAAAGTTAATCGCCTTGGCGCTGCGACGTTGATTGGAAGTGACCTCAGACAATTCAACCTTGAACACCTCAGCCGCCGTAGCGGTGTGCACGTCCAGGTCGTTGCGAAACGCATTCATCAAGCCCTCGTCCTTGGACAAGTGCGCCATGATCCGCAGTTCGATCTGCGAATAGTCCGCCGCCAGCAGCTTGTAACCCTTGGGCGCGACAAACGCCTGGCGGATCCGCCGCCCTTCGGCGGTGCGCACAGGGATGTTCTGCAGGTTCGGGTCACTGGACGACAAGCGCCCGGTAGCCGCCACAGCCTGATGATAAGACGTGTGAATGCGCCCGGTGCGCGGGTTGATCTGCTCCGGCAGGCGGTCGGTGTAGGTGCTTTTCAGTTTGCTCATGCTGCGGTACTGCATCAGCACCTTGGGCAACAGGAAGTCATCTTCGGCCAACTTGGCCAGCACTTCTTCGGCCGTGGACGCCTGCCCCTTGCCGGTCTTTTTCAGCACCGGCAGCCCAAGTTTCTCGTAGAGAATCGCCCCAAGCTGCTTGGGTGAGCCCAGGTTGAACTCTTCGCCCGCGATCTCGAACGCCTGGCGCTCCAGCTCAACCATCTTGTTGCCCAGCTCGATGCTCTGGATGCCCAGCAGCTCCTTATCCACCAACGCACCCTGGCGCTCGATACGTGCAAGCACCGGCACCAAGGGTATTTCGATATCCGTGAGCACACTGGCCAGACTCGGGATGGCCGCGAGTTGTGCGTGCAGTGCCTGATGCAGACGCAGCGTCACGTCGGCATCTTCGGCGGCGTAAGGGCCGGCTTGCTCAAGCGGGATCTGGTCGAACGTCAGCTGCTTGGCGCCTTTGCCGGCGATGTCCTGGAAGCTGACGGTGTCGTAGTCCAGGTACTTCTTCGCCAGGCTGTCCATATCATGCCGAGTCGCAGTGGAATTCAGCACGTAGGATTCAAGCATGGTGTCGAAGGCGATACCGCGCACGGTAATGCCCCGTTCAAAGTCACCACCGATGGCGCAGTTGGCCAGGATGTTCATGTCGAACTTGGCGTGCTGGCCAACCTTGAGCTTGGTCGGGTCTTCCAGCAATGGCTTGAGGGTCAGCAACACGGTGTCACGGTCCAACTGCTGCGGCGCACCCTCGTAAGAGTGGGTCAGCGGTATGTAGGCCGCTTCGTGAGGCTGCACGGCAAAGGAAACCCCGACCAGCTGCGCCTGTTGGGCGTCAATCCCGGTGGTTTCCGTGTCAAACGCGAACAACGTCGCGTCATTGAGCTTCTTCAGCCAACGGTCGAATGTCGCTTGGTCGAGGATGGTGGTGTACGCCGTCTCCACAGGGGCCGACGCAACCTCCTCAACGACAGCTTCAGCAGTCGGCGCAGCCTGGGCCGAAGCCTTCAATTCAACGCGCTTGGCGTCGCGCTGAATCTCATCAAACCAGCTCTTGAACTCCAGCAGCGTGTACAGCTCCAGCAGCTTGTCGCGATCCGGCTCGATCAGGTGCAGATCATCCAGGCCCACATCCAGCGGCACGTCGATCTTGATCGTCGCCAGTTGATAGGACAGGAACGCCATTTCCCGATGTTCTTCCAGCTTGGCCGGCAGGTTCTTGGCGCCCCGAATCGGCAGGGTCGGCACAATATCCAACTGTTCATAAAGCTCTTTGAGGCCGCCATTCACGCCCACTAACAGACCGGAAGCGGTCTTCGGACCAATGCCCGGAACGCCTGGGATGTTGTCGGAGGAATCGCCCATCAACGCCAGGTAATCGATGATCTGCTCGGGAGCGACACCGAATTTCTCCTTCACGCCCTCGATGTCCATCGCGCTACCGGTCATGGTGTTGACCAAGGTAATGTGCCCGTCGACCAGTTGTGCCATGTCCTTGTCGCCGGTGGAAATCACCACCGGGCGGTCGGCCGCCGCGCTGCTGCGGGCCAGTGTGCCGATCACGTCATCGGCCTCGACGCCTTCAACGCACAGCAGCGGGAAGCCCAGCGCGATCACGCTTTGGTGCAGGGGCTCGATCTGCAGGCGCATGTCATCAGGCATGCTCGGGCGATTAGCCTTGTATTCAGCGTACATGTCATCGCGAAAGGTCCCACCCTTGGCGTCGAACACGACCGCGAACGGGCTGTCCGGGTATTGCTTGCGCAGGCTTTTGAGCATGTTCAACACGCCCTTGACCGCACCGGTCGGCAGGCCTTTGGAGGTAGTCAGCGGTGGCAGCGCGTGAAAGGCGCGGTACAGGTAAGAAGAACCGTCCACCAGGACGAGGGGGGCTTGGCTCATGAGCAGGATCAACCTTTTCGGCGGGTCAGGCGCTAGAATAGCCGGACCAATGACGACAAAGGGACAAGGTTATCATGCGTACAGTAAATCGCCTGTTGTTGACCGGCTTGATTGCACTCACTCCGATGGTGGCCATGGCGGCAGACAGTGCGCCTTCGGGCGACCCGGAAGTCACCATTCGCACGGAAGGCGACAAGACCATTCAGGAATACCGCCAAAATGGCTTCCTGTACGCGATCAAGGTCACCCAGAAAGGCTTTCCGCCGTATTTCCTGGTGCGCGCGGACGGAACCGATGCGAACTTCATCCGTTCTGACCAGCCGGATATGCTGATCCCGTCATGGAAGATCTTCGAATGGAAATGATTTCTTAACTTAAATTGGCGCCGCGCACTGCGGCGCCCGTACTGGCAGTTTTAACCATGTCTGTGTTTACCCCCCTGGCTCGGCCCGAGCTGGAAACCTTTCTCGCCCCTTACGGGCTCGGCCGCCTGCTTGATTTCCAGGGGATTGCCGCCGGTAGCGAAAACACCAACTTCTTCATCAGCCTGGAACAGGGCGAATTCGTCCTGACCCTGGTTGAACGCGGCCCCGTCGCAGAAATGCCGTTCTTCATCGAACTGCTCGACGTGCTCCACGACGCCGATCTGCCGGTGCCTTACGCCCTGCGGACCATCGATGGCGTGGCCCTGCGCGAACTTGCCGGTAAACCAGCGCTGTTACAACCGCGCCTGGCCGGCAAGCACATCAAGGACGCCAATGCGCAGCATTGCGCCCAGGTCGGCGACCTGCTCGGCCACCTTCACCTGGCGACTCAAGGCGAGAAGGTGCTGGAGCGCAAGACGGATCGCGGGCTGGATTGGATGCTGACTGAAGGGGCGCAGCTGATTTCGCACCTGAACGACGCCCAGCAGCGCCTGCTGCAAGATGCACTGACCGAAATAGACGCTCACAAGGCCCAGATCCTCGCCCTGCCCCGCGCCAACGTTCACGCCGACCTGTTCCGCGACAACGCGATGTTCGAAGGCACGCACCTGACCGGGTTGATCGACTTCTACAACGCCTGCTCGGGCCCGATGCTGTACGACGTGGCGATCGCGCTGAACGACTGGTGCTCGGACGCCGATGGCGTGATTGATGGCCAACGCGCCCGCGCGCTGCTGGGTGCCTACGCGGGGCTGCGTCCCTTCACGGCCAAGGAAGCGCAATTGTGGCCGACGATGTTGCGGGTAGCGTGTGTGCGTTTCTGGCTGTCACGCCTGATCGCCGCTGAATCATTTGCCGGGCAGGACGTGTTGATTCATGACCCGGCAGAGTTCGAGCATCGGCTGGCACAGCGTCAGCAGGTCAGCGTCCACTTGCCGTTCGCACTCTAAAGACCTGCTCGGTCAAAAAATGTGGGAGCTGGCTTGCCTGCGATAGCGGTGTCGACTGACACATCGCCATCGCGGGCAAGCCCGCTCCCACATTGGTTATGCGGCGGCGGTTAGAGCGATTCCAGGCACCCAGCCAAATCATTCCCCAACTTCTCCAGCACCTGCTCGTAACCCTGCGCTGTAGCTGGCGTGTAACCGCCCAACGCATCCAGCTCCGCCAATTTCACCGGCAAACCGGCGACCAGCGTCTCGGCCAGGCGCGGGCGCAGCGGCGGCTCGCTGAACACGCAGGTCTTGCCGACTTCCTGCAACCGCGTACGCATCGCCGCCACATGCTGGGCGCCTGGCTGTACTTCGGCGGCAACGCTGAACACGCCGGTGTGCTTGAGCCCGTAAGCGTCTTCGAAGTAATCAAAGGCCTCGTGGAAGACGAAGTAAGGCTTGTCACCCACACTCGCCAAACGAGCCTTCAAGCGCACATCCAACGCATCCAGACGCTCATCGAACGCCTTCACGTTGCTCTGATAGCGCGCGGCATTGTCCGGGTCGGCGGTGCTGAGGTCAGCCGCCATGCGCGCCGCGATGACGCGAGCGTTTACGGTCGACAACCACAAATGCGCGTCCAGGCTGCCTGGGCGGTGATCGTGATCATGTTCGTCGGCATCCTCGGCATGCGAGTGGCTATCTTCGGCGAAACGACGCAGTTTCATGCCCGCAAGGTCCTGCACCGCCACGGTCGGCAGGCTACGCCCCTTGAGCACGCGCGGCAGGAAGCTCTCCATGTCCGGGCCGATCCAATACAACAGGTCCACCGACTGCACGCGCCGTACGTCGGATGGGCGCAAGGCATAGTTGTGCGGCGATGCACCGGGCGGCAATAACACCTCCGGAATGGCCACGCCGTCCTGCACAGCCGCGGCGATCAACTGCAACGGCTTGATGCTGGTCAGCACCTTGACCTCGGCTTGAGCAGCCCCGGCGATGAGCAAACTGGTGACAAATACGACAAAAACAGGAAAAAGTCGGGACACGATGACCACTCAATGGCGTAGGAACGGGTAACATAATAACGTCTCTATCAAATGTCTGTCGCCGCTCATGCCTATTACACCGCTTGCCAGCCGTCCCCACGACCACTCTCACTGCGTGCATACCGCGTTGTCGGAGGCCGATACCCTGTGCGCACGCCAAGGCCTGCGGCTGACTGCGCTGCGTCGTCGCGTGCTGGAGCTGGTGTGGCAGAGCCACAAGCCGCTGGGCGCCTACGACATTCTTGGCGTGCTCAGCGAGCAGGACGGCCGCCGCGCTGCGCCGCCTACGGTGTATCGTGCGCTGGATTTCCTGCTGGAAAACGGCCTGGTGCACCGCATCGCCTCACTCAACGCCTTTGTTGGCTGCAACCACCCGGAACACGCGCATCAGGGCCAGTTCCTGATCTGCCGCGAGTGCCACGCTGCCATCGAGCTTGAACAAAAAAGCATCAGCGACGCCATCATCAAGAGCTCTGCCGAGGTCGGCTTCAAGGTCGAAGGGCAAACGGTCGAAGTGGTCGGCCTGTGCTCGGGCTGCCAGGGGGCTTGATGAGCAACGCGTTAATCCGCCTGGAACAGGTCGGGGTCACGTTCGCCGGTCAAGCCGTGCTCGATAACATCGCACTGAGCGTCGAACCGGGGCAGATCGTCACCCTGATCGGCCCCAACGGCGCCGGCAAGACCACGCTGGTTCGCGCCGTGCTCGGCCTGCTCAAGCCCGACACCGGCAGCGTGTGGCGCAAGCCCAAGCTACGCGTCGGCTACATGCCGCAAAAACTGCACGTCGACCCAACGCTGCCATTGTCCGTGCTGCGCTTCTTGCGCCTGGTGCCGGGTGTAGACCGCACCCGCGCGCAGGCTGCGCTCAAGGAAGTCGGCGCCGAACAAGTCATCGACAGCCCGGTGCAAAGTATCTCGGGCGGCGAAATGCAGCGCGTCTTGCTGGCCCGCGCCTTGTTGCGCGAACCAGAATTGCTGGTGCTCGATGAGCCCGTGCAAGGCGTTGACGTCGCCGGCCAGGCCGAGCTGTACAGCCTGATCACCCGCCTGCGCGACCGTCATGGCTGCGGCGTGTTGATGGTCTCCCACGACCTGCACCTGGTCATGAGCACCACCGACCAAGTGGTGTGCCTCAACCGCCACGTCTGCTGCTCCGGCCACCCGGAACAGGTCAGCGGCGATCCGGCGTTCGTCGAGTTGTTCGGCAAAAACGCCCAAAGCCTGGCGATCTATCACCACCATCACGACCACGCCCACGATCTGCATGGCGCCGTCGTCGACGATCCCGCTACGCCCCACACCCACGTTCATGGAGATAGCTGCAAGCATGGCTGATTTTCTGCTCTACGCCCTGCTGGCAGGCTTGGCTTTGGCACTGGTGGCGGGCCCATTGGGCTCGTTCGTGGTTTGGCGGCGCATGGCCTATTTTGGCGACACGTTGTCGCACGCCGCGCTGCTGGGCGTGGCCATGGGCTTCTTGCTGGATGTGAGCCCGACCATCGCCGTGACCGTCGGCTGCCTGCTGCTGGCAGTGCTGCTGGTGACCCTGCAACAGCGCCAGCCGCTGGCCTCCGACACCCTGCTCGGCATCCTGGCGCCGAGCACCTTGTCCCTGGGCCTGGTGGTGCTGAGTTTCATGCATGAAGTGCGCATCGACCTGATGGCCTACCTGTTCGGCGACCTGCTGGCGATCAGCCCGACCGACCTTGCCTGGATCCTCGGCGGCAGCGCCGCCGTGCTGGTTTTGCTGGTAGCGCTGTGGCGCCCATTGCTGGCGATCACCGTGCATGAAGAGCTGGCCACGGTGGAAGGTTTGCCCGTACCGGCCCTGCGCATGACCCTGATGCTATTGATCGCAGTGGTGATTGCTGTCGCGATGAAGATTGTCGGCGTATTGTTGATCACGTCGCTGCTGATCATTCCCGCAGCCGCTGCCCAGCGCCACGCTCGCTCACCCGAGCAGATGGCGATCGGCGCCAGCCTGCTGGGGATGCTTGCAGTGTGCGGGGGCCTGGCGCTGTCCTGGTTCAAGGACACGCCGGCCGGGCCGTCGATTGTAGTAGCGGCGGCCGCCCTGTTTCTGCTGAGTTTTGTCCTGCCCCGTCGAGGGGTGTAGACTTGCTCGCTTTTTGCGCAAATAGAGAGTCGCAGGAATGAAGCCGTTCAACTTCCGTTATCTGCTCCTTGCCGCATTTTCCCTGCTGCTGGGCGCCTGTCAAAGCACGCCGCCCGCTGCCACCGAGGCACCGGACACCCGCGCTGCGGCGATCGCGCAGCTGGAGCAAAACCTGGCCAGCAGCGAACTGGCTACCGCCGAAGACGAGCTTGCCGCCTTGCAGGCCCAATCGCCTAACGACCCGGCCCTGGAGCCTTACCAGCGCCAACTGGCCGAAGCCTACCTGCAGCGCAGCCAAATCGTGCTGCAAAAAGGTGACGTCAACGCCGCCGCCACCGCCCTGAGCCGTGCCCGCGCGCTGATGCCCAAGGCCCCGGCGCTGACCGGTGGCGTAAACAGCGCCATCAGCCACGCCCGCAAGGCCGAGCTGGATAAAGCCGAAGCCGCCTTGAAAGCGGCCGAAGCAAAACCGGCTGCCAAAGTCATCGACCCTGCCGCTGAAAGCACCACCGTGGCGCTGAACCTCACTGACATCGAAGAACTTCGCCATCAGTTGGATGCGATCGCCACCGACGTGGTGAATTACCAGTGCGACGTGAGCATCCAGGCGCCGCGCACTCAGGATTACCCATGGCTGGCCACATTGCTGACCAAACGGGTGAAGCGAATTGATTCGGGGTATGACCTGAAGATTCACCGGCAGATCTTGAAACGTATTCCGGCGCAGATTGTGCTGATACCGCGCAAGGCGCAATAAAGCTATCGGGAGCAAGCCCCCTCCCACATTTGAAATGCATTCCAAATGTGGGAGAGGGCTTGCTCCCGATAGAGGTCTAACAAACAATCAAAAGCTTAAGCCGGAATCGCCTTAGCCTTAGGCTCACGATCCCAAACCCGGTGCTGGCCGATCGCGGCAAAAAACGCCTTGAACGCCTTGGCATCCTCGCCAACAATCAGCCCCGCATCCACCTCAAGCTTCAGCAGATCCAGCAATGGCTTCGCATCACTGGCCACCGCAATCGCCTTCAGATGCTTGTACGCCTCCAGCAGGAAGTGCAACGCCACGCCATCACCGCTCAACGCCTTGATCGACTCTTTACCGCCGGGTACGAACACCGCATCAAACGCGATGGACGGCATGCCTTCCATCGACGCATCCACCGGCAAGCTCTTGCCATCGGCCGTCTTCACGGGTGCCGAGGTAGGCCCCAACAATTTGGCGTGCGCGCCTTGCGCTTCCAGCGCCTTCTTGAGTGCATCAATCGCAGCCCCCTCCACGCCATTCGCCGCCAGAATCGCCACCTTGCGGGTCTTGATATCGCCGGGCAGCAAGTTGGCCTGGCTCAGTGCAGGTGAACGCTCCGGCTTGGTTTTGCGCTCAGGCACCGTGCCTTTGGTCGGCGCAGGCAGGCCCAGGTTGTGTGCCACACGCTTGGCCAGTTCCAGGTCGATATTGGCCAGGATCTCGTTGACCTGACGGGCACGAATAAACTCACGCTCGACCTTGCCCAGCTCAAAGCTGTAAGCCGCAATGATGTGCTCTTGCTCGTGCTTGCTCATGCTGCGGAAGAACAGGCGCGCCTGGGAGAAGTGATCGCTGAACGACTCGCTGCGCTCACGGATCTTGTGAGCATCGATGCGCTCTGGGTAAGACTCGAACCCACCGTCCTGTGCCGCCGGCGGGGTTTCTTTCGGCCAGCCGCCATCAATCGAATTCGGCTCGTAGGACGCGCGCCCTTTGTCGATGGTGCTGCGGTGCATGGCATCGCGCTGGTTGTTATGCAGCGGTGTCACCGGCTGGTTGATCGGCAGTTGGTGAAAGTTCGGGCCACCGAGACGGCTAATCTGCGTATCCGTGTAGGAAAACAGGCGACCTTGCAGCAGCGGGTCGTTGGAAAAGTCGATACCCGGCACGATATGGCCTGGGCAGAACGCGACCTGCTCGACTTCAGCAAAGAAGTTATCCGGGTTGCGGTTCAGCACCATCTTGCCCAGCGGCGTGATCGGTACCAGCTCTTCGGGGATCAGCTTGGTCGGGTCGAGGATATCGAAGTCGAACGAGTGCTCCTTGTCTTCAGGAATCACCTGTACGCCCAGCTCCCACTCAGGGTAATCGCCACTTTCAATCGACTCCCACAAATCGCGGCGGTGGTAGTCGGTATCTTTACCGGCCAGCTTTTGCGCCTCGTCCCACACCAGCGAGCAGGTGCCTGCCGTAGGGCGCCAGTGGAATTTGACGAAGTTGGATTTACCCTCGGCATTCACCAGGCGGAACGTGTGCACACCAAAGCCCTGCATGCTGCGCAGGCTTTTTGGAATGGCACGGTCAGACATGGCCCAGATCACCATGTGCGCCGACTCCGGCTGCAGCGAGACAAAATCCCAGAACGTATCGTGAGCCGAGCCACCGGTAGGAATCTCGTTGTGCGGCTCAGGCTTCACCGCGTGCACAAAGTCGGGGAACTTGATCGCGTCCTGAATAAAAAATACCGGCATGTTGTTACCCACCAGATCGAAGTTGCCTTCGTCGGTGAAGAACTTCACGGCAAAGCCGCGCACGTCACGCACCGTATCGCCGGAACCACGCGGGCCCTGCACGGTGGAAAATCGCGCAAATACCGGGGTTTTGTGGCCAGGGTCGCGTAGGAAACCGGCCTTGGTCAGCGCCGAATGGTTCTCGTAAGTCTGGAAATAACCATGGGCCCCCGTGCCACGGGCATGCACGATGCGCTCCGGGATTCGCTCATGGTCAAAGTGCGTGATTTTTTCACGCATGATGAAGTCTTCCAGCAGCGAAGGGCCACGGGCGCCGACTTTCAGGGTGTTCTGGTTATCGGAAATGTTGACGCCTTGGTTGGTGCGCAGCGCCTGGCCGGTTGCATCTGAGCGGAATTCCTCCAGGGCCTGCAACTTGGCGTTGGTGTTGCCACGGTCCAGGGTATCGGTGCCCGCGAGCTCACTCTTCGGCGGGGTAGCTGGCTTCTTGGTACTCATCAGACAAAACTCCTTATTCAAATTGGCCAGAGCGGTCCCCGGCTCGTTTGAGCAAAAACCCCAGGCACGGCACCTGGGAAATCGAGTTGCTTAAGTAGTGACTGACGCGGTTTTGCACCGTTCCTTTTTTATGACCTTTGATCGCGTTATTGCCAAATCGCTGGTTGAATGCGAAATAAATGCTAAGAAACGCTATACGGACAGGCTAAAATGCGCGCCCGGCTAACCGCTGATCCCCTTTTCATGCGCCCCACAAGGTTCGCTACGTGATCGAGTTTCATAACGTCCATAAAACCTACCGCGTCGCCGGTAAGGAAATCCCCGCGCTGCATCCCACCAGCCTGCGTGTCGAAAACGGCCAGGTGTTCGGCCTGATTGGCCACTCCGGCGCGGGAAAAAGTACCCTGCTGCGTCTGATCAACCGCCTGGAGCAACCCAGCGGTGGCCAGATCAACGTCGACGGCGAAGAAGTCACCGCCCTGGACGCCAACGGCCTGCGCCGTTTCCGCCAGCAAGTCGGGATGATCTTCCAGCACTTCAACCTGCTCGCGTCCAAGACCGTTGCCGATAACGTGGCGCTGCCACTGACCCTGGCCGGCGAATTGTCGCGCAAGGAAATCGACGTACGCGTGGCTGAATTGCTCGCCCGTGTAGGCCTGTCGGACCACGCCAAGAAGTACCCGGCGCAGTTGTCCGGCGGCCAGAAGCAGCGCGTCGGCATCGCTCGCGCCCTGGCGACCAAGCCGAAAATCCTGCTGTGCGACGAAGCCACCAGCGCCCTCGACCCGCAGACCACCGCCTCGGTGCTGCAACTGCTGGCCGAGATCAACCGCGAGCTGAAGCTGACCATCGTGCTGATCACCCATGAGATGGACGTGATCCGCCGCGTGTGCGACCAAGTGGCCGTGATGGACGCCGGCGTGATCGTCGAGCACGGCTCGGTGGCTGATGTGTTCCTGCACCCCAAGCACCCGACCACCAAGCGCTTCGTGCAAGAAGCCGATCAGATCGACGAAAGCGAGCAGCGCGATGACTTCGCGCACGTGCCGGGCCGCATCGTGCGCCTGACCTTCCAGGGCGAAGCGACCTACGCACCGCTGCTGGGCACCGTCGCCCGCGAAACGGGCGTGGACTACAGCATCCTCGCCGGTCGTATCGACCGCATTAAAGACATTCCCTACGGCCAACTGACCCTCGCCGTGACCGGTGGGGACATGGAAGCTGCCTTTGCCCGCTTTACCGCGGCAGACGTCCACATGGAGGTTCTGCGCTAATGGAAGTCCTGTTGAGTTTCTTCGCCAATATCGACTGGTCCGAAATCTGGCTCGCCACCGGCGACACCATGACCATGCTGTTCGGCTCGCTGTTCTTTACCGTATTGCTCGGCCTGCCGCTGGGCGTGCTGCTGTTCCTGTGCAGCCCGCGCCAACTGTTCGAACAAAAAGGCCTCTACGCACTGCTGTCGCTGATCGTGAACATCCTGCGCTCGCTGCCGTTTATCATTTTGCTGATCGTGATGATCCCGTTTACGGTACTGATCACCGGCACCTCGCTGGGGGTCGCCGGGGCGATTCCACCGCTGGTCGTGGGCGCAACGCCGTTCTTTGCGCGCCTGGTGGAAACCGCCTTGCGTGAAGTGGACCGTGGCATCATCGAAGCCACGCAGTCCATGGGCGCGAGCACGCGCCAGATCATCACCAACGCCCTGTTGCCCGAAGCACGCCCCGGCATTTTCGCGGCGATTACGGTCACGGCGATTACACTGGTTTCCTACACGGCAATGGCCGGTGTCGTAGGCGCCGGTGGCCTGGGTGACCTGGCGATCCGTTTCGGTTACCAGCGTTTCCAGACCGATGTGATGGTGGTCACCGTGGTGATGCTGTTGATCCTGGTGCAAATTCTGCAAACCGTCGGCGACAAGCTGGTGGTGCACTTTTCTCGAAAATAACGGCCATTGCCGGCCAAAAAGCCGGCAAATGCCCGAACAAGGAGCTTGTTGGATGAAAAAACTACTGGTTGCTTTCGCCGCCGTTGCCGCGTTTTCCGCTCACGCCGCCGAGACCCTCAAGGTTGCCGCGTCGCCGGTGCCCCACGCAGAAATCCTGGAATTCGTGAAGCCTGCACTCGCCAAAGAAGGCGTGGATTTGCAGGTTAAAGTCTTCACCGACTACGTGCAGCCGAACGTACAGGTAGCCGAAAAGCGCCTGGACGCCAACTTCTTCCAGCACCAGCCGTACCTGGACGAGTTCAATAAAGCCAAGGGCACTCACCTGGTGAGCGTCGGCGCTGTACACCTGGAGCCTCTGGGCGCCTACTCCAGCAAATACAAAAAACTCGAAGATCTGCCTGACGGCGCCAACGTGGTGATTCCGAACGACGCCACCAACGGCGGCCGCGCCCTGCTGCTGCTGGCCAAGCACAACCTGATCACCCTGAAGGACCCGACCAACATCCTGTCGACCATCAAGGACATCACCGGTAACCCTAAAAACCTGAAATTCCGCGAACTGGAAGCCGCCACCCTGCCGCGCGTGCTGACCCAGGTCGACCTGGCACTGATCAACACCAACTACGCCCTGGAAGCCAAGCTGGACCCTTCCAAGGATGCACTGGTGATCGAAGGCAACGACTCGCCTTACGTGAACATCCTGGTGACCCGCGAAGACAACAAGGATTCGGACGCGGTGAAGAAGCTGGTTGCAGCCCTGCACACCCCAGAAGTGAAGAAATTCATCCAAGAGAAGTACAAAGGCGCGATTCTGCCGGCGTTCTGATCAAACTCGATTTCAACACACCGAAGATCAAAAAATGTGGGAGCGGGCTTGCTCGCGATAGCAGAGCGTCAGTCAGCGAAGATGTTGACTGGCCCACCGCTATCGCAGGCAAGCCAGCTCCCACATTTGTTTTGTGTTGTTGGCTAGATCAGGCCAACACACCTGTCTGCTGTTTACCGCGCAAGGCCGGTATCACCGCATGGGTCAGCCACTGGCGCAGGCAGCGGTTCTCCGGGTAGTAGTGGTAGATGAGCAGCGCGTACACGCCGGACTCGCTGACCATCAAGGTCGGCGCGCACTGGCCGTGGGTGATCAGGGGCACGGCGTGCTGTTGATCGGGGTCGAGTTTGCGCAGTAACGCTGGATTGAGGTGCAGGCCCATCAAGTGGCCGATGTCAGCGGCGCTGAACCAGGGTTGGCTGTCGATCAACACGGCGTGCAGTTGGTGATGGTGGCGGGTGAAGACTTCGGGGGTGACGGGTGGGTCGGGGGTAAGTGCTTGCATGGTCTGGCTCCTAACGTATCAAGGGACCGCCAAGCACTACTTCCACGTAATGGGTGGCGGCTGTACGCAGGTGTGGAAGACCGGGACGTTAGGCACCCGGCGCACTCGAAAGCGCCCCGCGCACAGCCACCATAAAACACAGACAAGAAAAAGCGCCTGACACATGGTGGCGCTTTGTGCGCCTAACGATATAAGGGCTTCCACACCCTGTCACTGAATTTGCAGCGACAGCGCAAAGACTAGCCACCCCAACCGCACCCAACAAGTTCACGCACAGCGCCACAACTTGCAGGAAATGTCCGACGACTCACTATTCAACCCTTGCTCAAAACCCAATGTGGGAGCGGGCTTGCTCGCGAAAGCGGAGTGTCAGTCACCGAATCGGTCGACTGAACCATCGTCTTCGCGAGCAAGCCCGCTCCCACACTTGTTTTGTGTTGCCTGAAAGATCAGTGCAACACACTTGCGTTCAACCCTTGCACAGAACCACTGTGGGAGCTGGCTTGCCTGCGACAGCGTGGGGTCAGTCAGCCTATTAGCCACTGAACTATCGCTATCGCGGGCAAGCCAGCTCCCACAGGTGATTTGTGTTGTTGGCTGGGTCGGCGATCGGCTTATTTGCGCTGCAGCAGACCCGGCAATTGTGCCACCAGCTTCTGGTTGTTCAACGGCGCACGGATAAACCCACGCTGCGTACCATCCGGGCCGATCAGCGCCAGGTTGCCGCTGTGGTCGACGGTGTAGTTCGGCTTGCTGGTGTCCGCCGGAATAAACGGAATGCTCACCGCATTCGAGACCTTCTGCACATCCTCCACATTCGCGCCGGTCAGGCCTTCGAATTGCGGGTCGAAGTAGCCCAGGTACTGCTTGAGCTGGGTCGGTGTGTCGCGGTTCGGGTCAACGCTGACCAGGATCACCTGCAACTTATCCACCACCTCTTTAGGCAGCTCGCTCTTGATCTGGCGCAGTTGGGCGAGCGTGGTCGGGCAGATGTCCGGGCAGAAGGTGTAGCCGAAGAACAGCAGGCTCCACTTGCCTTTCAACTCGTTGACCACTACCGGCTGGCCGTCCTGGTTGGTCATGGTCACCGGCGGCAACTGGCGGCTTTGCGGCAGCAGGATGATACCGGCGTCGATCAGCGCGGTAGGGTCGCCCTGACCTTTGCTGTTCAGCACTTTGTTGACGGTCAGGCCCATGATCAACGCGACGATGGCCACCAGGATAAACACGGTTTTTTGAGTTCGAGTCATAGGTTCAACAGTAAGTAGTGGTCTACGAGCAGGGCGATAAACAGCAACAGCAAGTACCCAATAGAGTACTTGAACGTGTTGATCGCCGCGTGCGGCTTGCTGCCACGGTACAGCACCCAGGCCCATTGCAGAAAGCGCCCGCCCAATACCAGCGCACACGCCAGGTACAGCAGGCCGCTCATGTGGATCACATAAGGCATCAGGCTCACCGCCAGCAGGGCGAAGGTGTAAAGCAGGATATGCACCTTGGTGTAATGCTCGCCGTGGGTGACCGGCAGCATCGGAATGTCGGCCTTGGCGTATTCCTCCTTGCGGTGAATGGCCAGGGCCCAAAAATGCGGCGGGGTCCACGCGAAGATGATCAGCACCAGCAGCAGCGGCTCGGCGCTGACATGCCCGGTGACGGCGACCCAACCCAACAGTGGCGGCGCGGCGCCCGCGAGGCCACCGATGACAATGTTTTGCGGGGTCGCACGCTTGAGAAAGCCGGTGTAGATCACCGCATAGCCGAGCAGCGACGCCAGCGTCAGCCAGGCCGCCAGCGGATTGGTGAACGCCAGTAACAAGGCCAACCCCGCAACGGCTAGAAACAATGCAAAGGCCAATGCCGCCACCGGCGATACCCGCCCGTCTGCCATGGGCCGTTTATGCGTGCGTGCCATCACCGCATCAATCCGTCGATCCACCACATGGTTGACCGCCGCCGCGCCACCGGCGCACAGCACAATACCCAGGTTGCCGAAAATCAGCACCGTCCACGGCACCCCGGCGCGGGTCGCGAGGAACATGCCCACCAGCGAGGTGATGAGCATCAGCACCACGACTTTCGGCTTGGTCAGCTCCAGGTAGTCACGCCAGATAGCCTGATCGCGACGCGCGCCGATCAAGGTCGCCATGGCATCTCTCCTTTAAGGGTGATGAGGCCCGATACGTGTTTACGGGGGATGAAACGCCAGCCGAACGGCAGCTGATTGCGCACCCGGACCAGGCTGGTGCGCGCGTGGTAATTGACCAGCACCAGCGTCAGCAACAACGCCGCGCCACCGGCGTTATGGCCGACCGCAACCGGCAGCGGCAGATGAAAGTACACGTTGCTCAGGCCCAAGCCGATTTGCGCCGCCAGGGCGATCAGCAACAGGCCCGCGAGCCGGGTCATGCCCACGGCGCGTAACTGCCAGGCCAGGCCGAACAACACCAACGTAACCAGCATCGCGCCAACGCGATGGGTCAGGTGAATGGCCGTGCGCGCTTCGCTATCAAGCTGGCCACCGAGGTAATTGGGCCCGATGTGCTGGGTCAGGTGAAAACCGTTGGCAAAGTCCGCCGCCGGCCACCACTCGCCATGACAGGTGGGCAGGTCGATACAGGCCACCGCCGCGTAGTTGGAACTGACCCAACCGCCCAGCGCAATTTGGCCGATCACCAACACCAAACCGGCGGTCGCCCAATATTGCAGGCGCTTGGGCACGATCAACGCCGGCAGCACGCCGGACAGGCGCAACGTCAGCAAAAACAGCAAGCTCAAGGTGGCAAAACCACCGAGCAGATGGCCGGTCACCACTTGCGGCCACAGCTTCAGCGTCACCGTCCACATG
This sequence comes from Pseudomonas sp. O39, assembly GCF_045447295.1. Lineage (NCBI taxonomy): Bacteria > Pseudomonadati > Pseudomonadota > Gammaproteobacteria > Pseudomonadales > Pseudomonadaceae > Pseudomonas > Pseudomonas sp. O39. The sequence goes on along the minus strand of NZ_JBJGXV010000019.1, from coordinate 65,336 downwards.
CCAAACGCCGCCTGGGCGAACACCACTGCCAACAGGAACAGCGGCAGTTTCACCGGCTGGCCGGGGTCACGCCGATGGCTCCACGAGCGCGCCGCCAGCAGCACGATCAACACACCCAAAGTGCCGGCAAAGTAGCGATGCGTCATCTCGGCCCACCCCTTGTCGGCCTCCACCGGCGTGTCGGGAAAATGCAGCTCGGCATGGGCCAGTTGGGCTTCGCTTTGCGGCACGCTGATGAAGCCGTAGCAGCCCGGCCAGTCCGGGCAGCCGAGGCCGGCATGGGTCAGCCGGGTGTAGGCGCCGAGCAGCACAACGATCAACGCTAACAAGGTGGCAAACAACGCGAGGCGAAATCCAGGTTTGGCCATGACGATGCCCTTATCCGATGTTCGACAGTTTCAGCAGCAGGCGCAGGTCGTTGAGCAAGTCCTTGCCCTTGACCTTGGCGTCGTAGCGCAGCACCAGGTTGCCGTGGGGGTCGACGATCCACAGTTGCGCGTCGCCGGGCGCGGCGGCGTCCTTGGTGAAGGTCGACAGGTCCAGCGGGTAGCGTTGCAGTTGCGGGTATTCGGCCTTGAGCTTGGCGTCATACTCGGTGCTCACCGGCTGCGCACTGGCCAGGGCATGGCTGGCGCGGGAAGCATCACGGCCCAGGCTGATTTGCAGCTGGCGCGCCAGATACACCAGTTGCTGGCACTCGGCAGCACAGGCGGTGGGCGCGGTCACCAGCAGTTGCCAACGGTCCTCGTCCGCCTGCACGCCAATGTCGGCGCGGGTCTGGCCGCTGCCGATCAGTTCACCGTGATAGCTGCGGCTGTCCGGCACCCAGAACTGCAGTTTGTACATGAAGGTGGCCAGCGCCATCGGGCCGATCACCATCATCAGGATCAACATCAGCTGCCAGCGGCCTTTGCGCCGATCAGGCGCCTCAGACGTGCTGGGTGGATTCATGGCCGCTCCCATGGGACTTCTCCTTTTTGTTGTGCCATCCGAGGTAGAGGTAAAGCGCCAGCAGCGCCAACGACATGGCGAACCACTGCACGGCATAGCCCAAGTGCTTTTCCGGGCCCATGGCGACGATGGGCCAGGTGGTGTCGTACGTACCGGGGCCAGGTTCGGCGCGCAGTTCGTAGGCAAAACCGCTGCGACCCAATTCAGCCCACAGCGCGGCGGGATGCAGCGCGGTGAGCAAACGCGGCCATTGCGTGGTGGCAGGGTCGGCGTGCAGTTGGAAGGTTTCGCCGGGGGCGACGTACACCCAGGCGTCGAGATTCAAAGGTTGCTCGGGGGTCGTAAAGACGGGGGGTGTGCGCCGATCCGGCCACGGCAGCCAGCCGCGATTGAGCAACAGCCACGCACCGCTGGCTTGGTCGTGAAAGGCTTGCAACAGCTCTACACCGGCCCTGCCGTCGCGCATGCGGTTGTCGAGCAACACGCTGTGCTCGGCGTCGAATTGGCCGCGCAGGCGCACGCGGCGAAAGGCTGGGTCGGCCATGTCATTCAGTTGCACGCTGTTGATCGGCTCGGCCACACGTCGCTCAGCGTAGCTGTCTACCAGCTGCTGTTTTTCATGGCCGCGCGCCAATTGCCAGAACCCCAGGCCCACCATCAACGGCAGCAGCACCAGCACTACCAGCGTCGGCGCGAGCCCTGGGCGAAAGTCTTTTATGGCGCTGGCTATACTGGTTTTCATTGCCCGCCCATCCGAATGGAACCTGACCATGCTCAAAGCAGCCATTGCCCTGATGCTGATCGCGACTGTCGTAAGCCTGTTCAGTGGCTTGTTCTTTCTGGTCAAGGACGAGGGCAACTCCAACCGCCTCGTCACTGCCTTGACCGTGCGTGTCGTACTGGCCGCGATCACCGTGGGGTTAATCACCTGGGGCTTTTTCAGCGGCCAGCTGGTTTCTCATGCACCGTGGTAAGGCGCCTCAGAGCACATAAACGAAGAAAAACAGCCCGATCCACACCACGTCCACAAAGTGCCAATACCAGCTCGCCGCCTCAAAGCCGAACTGGTGCTCGGCATTGAAATGCCCGCGCAGGATGCGCATCAGCATCACAAACAAAATGATGGTGCCGATGGTCACGTGCGCGCCGTGAAAGCCGGTGAGCATGAAGAAGGTCGCGCCGTACACGCCCGAGCCGAGGGTCAGGCCCAGTTCCTTGTAGGCGTGCATGTATTCTTCGGCCTGGAAGGCCAGGAACGCCCAGCCCAGCAGCACGGTCAGTGCCAGCCAGATTTTCAGCGCGCCACGATGGCCCTTGCGCAAGGCATGGTGGGCGATGGTGATGGTCACGCTGGAGCTGACCAGCAAGATCGTGTTGATCAGCGGCAAGCCCCACGGGCTGATGGTGCCTTCTGGCGCGGGAAACATTTTGGGGTCTGGGTTATTGAGCAACGGCCAGGTGAACTGGAAGTTCGGCCACAGCATGTGCGCGATGCCCTTATGCCCTTCACCGCCCAACCAGGGGCCGGACAGGTGCCGCACATAAAACAGCGCGCCGAAGAACGCGACAAAGAACATCACCTCGGAAAAGATGAACCAGGTCATGCCCCAGCGGAACGAGCGGTCCATCTGCGGGCTGTACAACCCCGCGCGGCTTTCCTTGATGACCGCGCCGAACCAACCGAAGAGCATGTAGGCCAGTAACAGGCCGCCGACGAAAAGGATCCACGGCCCGTGGGATTCCGGGCGCGCCGCCTTCAAGTCGTTGAACCACACCGCCAAACCGTACACGGTGGTCAGCATGCCCAAGGTCGCAATTATTGGCCATTTGCTTTGCGCCGGTACGTAGTACGTATCATGAGCCGACATGTATTCGCTCTCCTGATTAAGCCTGCAAACAGTCGCTAGCCGCCGGTATGTACAGCCACGGGCGGCTGGCGCGCAGTGATGTCAAACAGCGTGTACGCCAGGGTCAAATGCTTCACATCCTTGGGCATGTCGCGATCGACAATGAAGCGCACCGGCATTTCGATACGCTGACCGGGCTGCAGCACTTGCTGGGTGAAGCAAAAGCATTCGGTCTTGTGGAAGTACATCGCCGCTTCCGCCGGGGAGATGCTCGGCACCGCCTGGGCGGTCATGGCCTTGTCGGTGGGGTTGTAGGCGACGAACAGCATTTCGGTGACCGCACCAGGGTTAACCACCACCTCGTCAGCCTTGGAGTGAAACTCCCAGACCATGTCGATAGCGTTGGTCGACAGGAACTGCACGCGCACCTGGCGCGTAGGGTCGACCACCTGCTCGCCCTCGTACTGCCCGGCGGTCTTGCCGTTGATGCCGAACGCCTTGCACATCACGTCGTAGATCGGCACCAGGGCGAAGCCGAAGGCGAACATCGCCACTACCAGGATCAGCAGGCGGGTGACCAGGCGCTTGATGGGCACGGACTCAAGCATGGCAGCCACCCCGCTTTTGACTTTCTGTGGGAGCTGGCTTGCCTGCGATGAGGGTCTGGCAGTTGATAGATTCGGCGACTGACATACCGCTATCGCAGGCAAGCCAGCTCCCACAGGAGAGCGAGGTAGCCTGGGTCAGGGTATTCACTTGACCTCCGGCGGCGTGGTGAACGTGTGGTACGGCGCAGGCGAAGGAATGCTCCATTCCAGGCCTTCGGCGCCATCCCACGGCTTGGCCGGTGCCGGCGGGCCGCCACGGATGCACTTGATTACGATGAACAGGAAGAAGATCTGTGTAGCGCCGAACATGAACGCGCCGATGGACGAGACCATGTTGAAGTCGGCGAACTGCAGGTTGTAGTCCGGCACCCGGCGCGGCATGCCGGCCAGCCCCACGAAATGCATCGGGAAGAACGCCATGTTCATGCCCACGAAAGACAGCCAGAAGTGCAGCTTGCCCAGGGTTTCGTCGTACATGTGGCCGGTCCATTTCGGCAGCCAGTAGTAGGCCGAGGCGAAGATGCCGAAGATCGCACCGGGCACCAGTACGTAATGGAAGTGCGCCACTACGAAATAGGTGTCGTGGTACTGGAAGTCTGCCGGGGCAATCGCCAGCATCAGCCCGGAGAAGCCGCCGATGGTGAACAGAATCACGAAGGCCACGGCAAACAGCATCGGCGTCTCGAAGGTCAGCGAGCCTTGCCACATGGTGCTGACCCAGTTGAACACCTTCACGCCCGTGGGCACGGCGATCAGCAGCGTGGCGTACATGAAGAACAACTCGCCCACCAGCGGAATGCCGACCACGAACATGTGGTGTGCCCAGACGATAAACGACAGGAACGCGATGCTCGCGGTGGCGTAGACCATCGAGGTGTAGCCGAACAATGGCTTGCGCGAGAAGGTCGGGATGATCGAGCTGACGGCGCCGAAGGCCGGCAGGATCATGATGTACACCTCGGGGTGGCCGAAGAACCAGAACACGTGCTGGAACAGTACGGGGTCACCGCCACCGGCCGCGCTGAAGAAGCTGGTGCCGAAGTGGATATCCATCAACATCATGGTCACGCACCCGGCCAGTACCGGCATCACTGCAATCAGCAGGAACGCGGTGATCAGCCAGGTCCAGACGAACAGCGGCATCTTCATCAGCGTCATGCCGGGGGCGCGCAGGTTGAGGATGGTGGCGACCACGTTGATCGCGCCCATGATCGAACTGATGCCCATCAGGTGGATGGCAAAGATGAAGAACGTCACGCTTTCCGGCGCGTAAGTGGTGGAGAGCGGGGCGTAGAAGGTCCAGCCGAAATTCGGCCCGCCGCCGGGGGTGAACAGGGTCGAGACCAGCAGCAGGAACGCCGCCGGCAGCAGCCAGAAACTGAAGTTGTTCATGCGCGGCAGGGCCATGTCCGGCGCGCCGATCATCAGCGGGATCATCCAGTTGGCCAGGCCGACGAACGCCGGCATCACCGCACCGAACACCATGATCAGGCCGTGCATGGTGGTCATCTGGTTGAAAAACGCTGGCTGCACGATCTGCAGGCCCGGCTGGAACAGTTCGGCGCGGATCACCATGGCGAACGAGCCGCCCAGCAGGAACATGGTGAAGGCGAACCACAGGTACATCGTGCCGATGTCTTTGTGGTTGGTGGTCAGTACCCAGCGCATCAGGCCTTTGGCGGGGCCGTGGGCATGGTCGGCGTGACCATGGTCATCGATCACAGTGCTCATGGCCGTTCTCCTGCAAACGAGTGGGCGAGGCGGTTCAGGGCATACGCTATGAAGGCAGTCATTTGCTTTCCGCCTGCTTGATGGCCAGCACGTCTTTAGGCGTGACCATGTCGCCTTTGTTGTTTCCCCAGGCGTTGCGTTCGTAAGTCACTACGGCGGCGATATCCACTTCCGACAGCTGTTTGCCGAACGCGGCCATGGCGGTGCCGGGCTTGCCGAAGTACACGCGGTGCAGGTGATCTTCCTTGGGCCCGGTGGCAATCGGCGAACCTTTGAGTGCCGGGAACATCGGCGGCAGGCCCTGGCCCTCGGCCTGGTGACAGGCCACGCAGGTAGTGTGGTAGACCTTGTCGCCACGGGCTACCAGCTCATCGAGCGTCCACTCTTTGGAGGTCAGCTCCTTGAGCTTGGCGGCTTCTGCCTTGCGCTCGCCGAGCCAGGTGTCGTAGTCGGCCTTTGATTTGACCTCAACCACGATGGGCATGAACCCATGGTCTTTACCGCACAGCTCAGCGCACTGGCCACGGTAGATGCCAGGCTTCTCGACCCGGGTCCAGGCCTCGTTGACGAAACCGGGGATGGCGTCGCGCTTGACTGCAAACGCCGGCACCCACCAGGAGTGGATCACATCAGCGGCCGTCACCAGGAAACGCACCTTGGCACCTACCGGCAGCACCAGCGGCTGGTCGACTTCGAGCAAATAGTGCTCGCCCTTGGTGGCTTGGTTATGGATCTGCTCGGCGGGCGTGGCCAGGTTGCTGAAGAACTCCACGTCCTGACCCAGGTATTTGTAATGCCACTTCCACTGGTAGCCGGTGACCTGGATATCGATATCCGACTCAGTGCTGTCGTAGATATTGATCAGGGTCTTGGTCGCCGGAATGGCCATCGCCACCAGAATCAGCAAGGGCACCACGGTCCAGAGGATTTCCACGGTCGTACTCTCGTGGAACTTGGCGGCCACCTGGCCCGTGGACCGGCGGTGCATGATCATCGACCAGAACATCGCGCCAAACACGACAATGCCGATCACCACACAAATCCAGAAAATGGTCATGTGCAGGTCAAACACGGCGTGACTGACTTCAGTAGCCCCTGGCGCCATATTCGTTGTCCAGGCGGCTTGCGCCTGGCCGAATACTGACCACAACAGTAGGCCCATCCAAACATGTGGATGTCGCGTCATTGCGGGTTCCCCTTTATGTTTCTTGTTATCCCGCCGGTTTGCACCTGCGGCGAAGGGAGCGGCTTCCATACTGCTTACAACCGCCAAGCCTTGCCTGCTTCATGCAGTTGGGCGTCATCAGCTAATTGCGTACAAAACCGAGTATAGACAGCCGCACCAACCCCGCAATGTGTAGGGGCAAATGAGCAAAAACAGACGGGCGGGCCTAATAAAGCCGGGGGCGGAAACGTTTATCCGACGAGCGATGGCATTTCGATATAACGCCTGCGCATAACCATGAAATAATTATGACAAATGCGTCTTAGGTGCTCGTATAAACGAGCTACCTTATCTTCTCCCTTTTCCTACGCCTGCTTCACTGGAGCTTTCATGAACACCGCTGCATTGCGCGAGCAGATTTCCCGTGCCCATCAACACGAAGCCAGCACTGGCCAGCTTGCCCAGCAACTGGAAAAACAATTGCCGCACCTGCACTCGGCCATCTCCCTGGCTGACGGTGATCGCAACATTGTCATGACCCGTTTTGTCACCGCCTACATCGAGCTCGTCCCGGACTTGCTGGAAGCCGCCAATGACGTGGCCCGCGAAGCCGGGATCGAAAGCCAGATCAAGCCGGTACTGAAAATCGCCGAGCATTTCTTCCTGCAACCGCCCGCGATTCTGGCCGGCCATGAAGGCCTCGACGGGCTGCTGGACGAGGCCTACCTGGCCCATCGTTTGGTGGAGGAAGTCAACGATCTGTATATCAAGCATTTCGGCCAACCGTTGATTCCGGCGGATACCACTGTGGCCAACGTGATTGCCCACCAACTGATCGGTGAAGCATTCGCCAACCAGCTGGATGAAGCCGTGCACTTGGCGGTGGATGAAATGCTCAACGAAGACAGCTTTGCGCTGGAGTCGGTCGAGGCGTATCGCGAGACGCTCAAGAGCCCGAACACGGAAGCGGCGTGGAAACGCTGGCCGTGCCTGTCGCGGCAATTGGGGGTTGAGTTGGCGCTGGATCAGCCTGCTTAAACTTGCGACCTGATACAGATCACATGTGGGAGCGGGCTTGCCCGCGATGAGGGTGTGTCAGTCAGCCAATGTGTTGACTGACACGCCCTCATCGCGGGCAAGCCCGGCTCCCACAGTGTTTTGTGGTGTTCAGACAGGCGCCGAACCGATTCCCACTGTCGTGCGCACCCGGCCTTCCAGCCGGCGCTTCAACCCCCGCGCCTCAATCACCAGCCTGGAGCCTTTGGCCGCATTGGCCCGCCCCCATTCCTCCAGCAATTCCAGGCACGAATGGTCGATGTAACTCAGGTTACTCAGCGGCACATGCAACGTGGTCCCCGCAGGCACCGTCGACAGCACCTGGGTCAGCGCCGGGACTTTGAGAAAGGTCGCCGCGCCGGTCAGGCGCAGTTCCATCTCACCGTCCTGAGGCAAGTCGATCAGGCTGACTTTCAGTCGCGAAGCCTTGAAGGCCAGCTTCACCAATGTGAGCCCGAAGCCCACCAGTACACCAGTGAGCAGGTCGGTAAAGATGATCGCCAGCGCCGTCGCGGCATAGGTGAACATCGGCATCCGCCCATAGCGGCCCAACGCCCGGAACGCCTTTACGTCCACCAGCTTGATCCCGGTGTACACCAGCACGCCCGCCAGGCTCGCCACCGGAATGCTTTGCAGCACACTCGACAGCAGCAGCACGAACCCCAACAGCCACAGGCCATGGAACATCGCTGACAACCGCGTGGTAGCGCCGGCCTGCACATTGGCCGAGCTGCGCACGATCACGCCGGTCATCGGCAGGGCACCCACCAGGCCGCATAGCATGTTGCCCACACCTTGAGCAGACAATTCCTTGTCGAAATCAGAACGCTGACCGCTGTGCATACGGTCCACCGCTGCGGCGGACAGCAGGGTTTCGGCGCTGGCAATAAACGCTACGGCGAACGCGGCGATCAACAGCTGTGGATCAGCCAGGTTGAGGAGGTCACTGGGGCGCAACCAGTCGATCGCGTCAGCGAGGTTTTCCGGGACTTCCACGCGCTTGACCTGCAACGCCAGCACCAGGCTGGTGACCGTCGCCAGGCCCACGCCCAACAAGGCGCCCGGCACGAAGCGTAGTGCGTGCGGACGGAATTTGTCCCACAGGTACATCACCAGCATCGTCGACAGCCCCAGCAAACCGGCCTGCCAGCCGAGGCCACCGCCAAGGGTCGGAATGGCTTCGACCAATGCGGCCGGGAAGCCCGCCAGGTTATCCAGCCCTGAAGGTTTGGGGGCGCCGTCGAGCATCACATGGACCTGGGACAGCACAATCAGCACGCCGATCCCCGCCAGCATGCCGTACACCACGGCCGGGGCCGTGACCCGGAACCAACAGCCCAGGCGCAAGCGCCCCGCCACCAGTTGCAGGAAACCCGCCAGCAGCAGGATCGGCCCGAGCATCATCATGCCGTGCTGGCGCACCAACTCGAACACCAACACCGCCAAACCCGCTGCCGGGCCGCTGACCTGCAGCGGCGAACCCGCCAACCAGCCCACTACCAGCCCACCGATAATCCCGGTGATCAGCCCTTTGGCCGGCGGCATGCCGGAAGCAATCGCAATGCCCATGCACAAGGGCAGGGCGACCAGAAACACAACCACGGACGCGAGCAGCTCCCGTGGCAATACAGCTTTCAATTGAGCAGCACGCATGATGACTCTCCCGAGGCATTCGCCGGGCGCGGCAAAGCCTGGCTGCATCCATGGCAGCCACCGCTTTACCCGGCAGGGAAGTGTTTTAGAAGCGCGCTTTAGGCGTCGCGCAAGGGATTGGCCCGTCGCCGCTCAGCGGTCGGAACGCCGCCTGGTCAGCGTCGTATGCGCGAATTTCGCTGGTCTCGATGTTGTAGATCCAGCCATGGATAAACAAATGACCATTGGCCATGCGCGAAGCCACGGAAGGGTGGGTGCGCAAATGTTGCAACTGGGCGATGACGTTTTCTTCGGTCAGCACCTTCATGCTTTCGCCTTCATTGGCGCAGTCGCAGTTGTCCTCGACCATGGACTTGGCGACCTCGGCGTGGCGCAACCAGGCCTTGACCGTCGGCATCTTTTCCAGGCTCTGGGGGTTGAGCACTGCGCGCATGGCGCCGCAATCGGAATGCCCGCACACGATGATGTGCTGCACGCCCAGGGCAAGTACCGCGTACTCGATGGCCGTGGAAACACCACCATTCATCTGGCCGTAAGGCGGCACCACGTTACCCACGTTACGGGTCACGAACAGGTCGCCGGGCGAGCTTTGGGTAATCAGCTCGGGCACGATGCGTGAGTCGGCGCAGGTAATGAACATTGCGCGCGGGCTCTGGGCCGTGGCGAGTTTCTTGAAGAGTTCTTCCTGCTGAGGGAAGACGTCGTGATGGAAATGCAAAAAGCCGTCAACGATGTGCTTTAGCGCTGCATCGGCGGTTTCCGCCACCTGAGGGGCTGAAGCCGACGCAGCCAACGGCTGTTTATCCTTGTCACTCATGATTCATCCTCTTGATTAATGCAGGGTGAGTGTTCAGGTCTATTCGACGCCCAGCCTTTGAAATAGTTAGCAAACTACACAAACCGAGGCGCCGACTCATCAGTCACTCGCTGAACAAGGTAACCATCGAAACTTAACTCAAACTGAATGAACCGCTCTAGATCGAGGGTTTCACTGATGTCAAAACGCGACTATTCCTACAGAAATAATGCGTTCTTCCTCGTCAGTTTACAACAATGCCATTTGCCTGCCAGGCGGGCAAAACACCGAACAATCCAGGTTAAAACCCTCCCGGCGATTGAGCCCCAGCCGCTTGATCGCCTTGCTGAAGCGCTGCGCCAGCAAATCAGCAAACGGCCCCTCGCCGCGCATGCGCACACCGAAGCGGCTGTCGTACACCTCACCCCCACGTACCTGCCGCACCAGGCTCATCACATGGGCCGCACGCTGCGGGTAATGCGCCGCCAGCCACTCCTCGAATAACGGCGCCACTTCCAATGGCAACCGCAGCATCATATACGCCGCACTCTGCGCACCCGCCGCGTGGGCTTCGGTCAGCAGGCTTTCCAATTCACTGTCGTTGATCATCGGAATCATCGGTGAACACAGCACACCCACTGGTATGCCTGCCTCACGCATCACTCGAATCGCCCGCAATCGCGCCTTGGGCGCCGCCGTGCGCGGCTCCAGGATGCGCTTGAGTTCGTCGTCCAGGCTGGTGAGGCTGATCATCACCGCCACCAGACGTTGGCGCGCCAATTCAGTGAGCAAATCGAGATCGCGCAGGATCAGCGAGCCCTTGGTGATGATCGTCACCGGGTGCCGATAACGCAGCAGCACTTCGAGGGTCTGCCGGGTGATCTTGTATTCGCGCTCGATAGGCTGGTACGGGTCGGTATTGGAGCCCAGATTGATCGGTGCACACACATAACCCGGCTTCGACAGCTGCTGTTCGAGCACGTCGGCGGCATTGGTTTTTGCGATCAGTTTGGTTTCGAAATCCAGCCCCGGCGACATGTCCCAGTAGGCATGGCTGGGCCGCGCATAGCAGTAGATGCACCTGTGTTACGCTATAAGACACTCACATGCTAGGTATCCAAGCTATGCAACGGAAATGCTATTCATACGTTCGTTTTTCTCATAAAAAACAAGAGCTTGGAACGTCATTTGCTCGACAAAGTGATATTCAGCATTTCGTAGAGAAACACAATCTCATAGTAGATACGAAGCTTGAAGATTTGGGCGTTTCTGCTTTTCGTGGCAAAAACTCACAGAAAGGTAAGTTGGGTGATTTCATTGACCTTGTTGAAAATGGGCTGATTGAAGAAAATTCGATTTTGCTGATTGAAAACTTCGACCGTCTATCAAGACAGAAGGTTATTAAATCCACGCAAATTTTTATCAACCTTTTGAACCGTGGGGTAGATATAGCTGTTCTTGACACGGGAAAAATCTACTCAAAAGATACGCTTTTATCATCTGATTTTTTTATAGCAATAATTGAATTTGAACGAGCTAACGCAGAATCATCACGAAAAAGCGATTTTACAAGTGCAGCTTGGAATATTCATCGCTCTGAAATGCGCAAAACCAAGGCTGTTAAAACCAAAAAAACACCTTCTTGGATAGGTGTTTCAGGAGTAGTCAAGGCTCGCCCAGGTGAAGAACCAGCTTCATTCTATATCATAGAAAATGAAGCACGGAAAATAACGAAAATATTTGAATTGGCTTTGTTTAAAGGTTTGAGTGAAACTGCAAGGTCTGTTAACGAATGGCTTGAACCTGACGAGAAAAAATACTCTATTCATCAAATCCAATACCTGCTTAAAAATAGGAAATTGATTGGTGAGCATCAGCCGATGAAGTTTCACGAAAGTGAAAATGGGCAGATGAAGCTAATGCCAGAAGGACCAACAATTCACGATTATTATCCATCCATTGTTGATAAGTCCATTTTTGATGAAGTACAAGAAAAAATTTCAGGACGTAAGCCATTTTCGGGAAAATTTAATAAATCACGCTTGAATATCTTTCAAGGGTTTATCACCTGCTATCACTGTGCCGGGACAATTCGATACATGGACAAATCCAGCACTGAAAGAAGCAATAAGCACTATTTCGTTTGTACAAATTCAATGTCTGGGAAATGCGTGTTAGGTAAACGACTCACATACAACGCAAGTGAAGCAATGCAATTTTTCTTTGAAAAAACAGATCGGTTAAATCTGTCCGAAATCTTTGAAAATGATGAAAATATTTTACGTCTCAACAACTCAATCAGAGATGCTGAAAGAGCTTTAAAAAATACAAACAATCAGCTTGAACAGTTAAAGAAGCAAATCAGAGAAATGCTTCGCACTGGCAAAAATATATCTGACACATTGAACGAAATGCTTATCGAGTTTGAAACGTTACAGCGTGAACAAATCAACGCACTTAAAACGCTGAAAGAAGAAAAAGAAACGTCAGTAGCACAGATTGAAGTTTCTAGAAATTTCAATCAGGAAAACATTCTGGAACTGCTCAATGACAAGAGTGATGAAGCAACACGAAAAAGAATTAATATTAACAATCATCTGAAACAGCTAATTGAGAATATCCAATTTTTTTGCCGTGGTTATTCAAAGAAAAACCCTATTACCGGCGTTGAAGATAAACGCTCCACTTTAATTCCAACAATGATAGTAAAATTTAAAAATGGCGCAGTGAGGGTCATTGTTGAAAATGAATTAATAAAAGACGTAGGTGAACAGTCTGGTGGTGCAGAACTTTATCTGCAAATTTTAGAAGATATGCACCAAAAAATGGTTCTGAAATAGATACAGTGAGTCCTTTTAGTTGGACAATTAGAAATTGTCTAACCAAAAGGACTTCGATTCGAAAAAGTTTCACGTGGAACTATCAAGTTTGTTACGTCTACGATAAGTAGGTCTTGTTACTTCCAAACCTTCTTTTTCAAGCTCTGAAACTTCTGCATCAATCATATTATCAACAAGCAAAATATCACTTTCATCAGTTTTATCACTTTCAGTGATTTTATTTGCTTTTGCTTCAACATCTTGTCTGTTGATTAAAACATCAAGTGTCGAATCATTTCTTATGCTATTTACCCAGTTAATCAAACTCGATTTAAAATCATTAAATGCCTTTACAATAAAATTCAACTTCGCTCTTTCAAGCATTATTTGGGATTTTTTATTGTCTAACTCAATCTCTTTAATCTCTAATTCTTTCAGCTTTGCCTGTGCTTCTTTCTGTACAAGAACAGCCACAGCAGTAGAGTTCTGCGCGTCCAAAACGAGTTTTGAAGAGTTTTGAGCTTCTTCTTTTGCTTTGTCATACTCGTAACGCTGTGCAGTCTTGCGTCTGCCCACGTTGACTCTTAGCGGTTTATGGTGTGTATGATCGATATTACAATGCTTCAATACTGACTGATTAAACTGTAATTTCAATTTCGCTAAAACGTTCTTTCTATCCAAATCAGCCAATCTCTGCCCTAAAAAAATCCTTGGAACAAGAAGATTTAAGTGAGGATTTGCCTGGTCGTGTATATTCAAAAAACACGCTCGACCAAAACGATTCACGTCTTCTTTAATCTCTAATTCTTTGTGAATTGTATTAACCAAATCTTTTGATATTTTTGTCCATTGTTCAGCCGTAGGCTGATGGGGTGGCGGTAATATGAAATTAAAAGATTGAGCAAAAGACTCAACTTTTCTACCACCTTTTTTATTTTTTGCGTCAAATGTAATCGTTTCTTGAATAGTGTTATTAAGAAATGTATTTGCGTCAGAGTTAAACAGTGCATAGATAGTCGTATTTTTGTGATTTTTGTGCTTTTCACTTACTAAATAACTGACATATTCAGACAATCCAAAATCTTTATTTTTGACTCGCTCTGTCGTTACAGTCCAATTTTTTATGCTCATATCGAACCCTCGAACTTTGTTCGACAAGTCTTACAAACTATTGAAAATCTTGGAAAATCAAACTCTGTGTTTGTATGCCAAAGCAAACCATGCTGTGTTTTTTTCTTGCAGTTCGTGCATAGTAAATATAAATTATTCATTGCGTTTAAAGTTGTTATGCTTTTATATTAGCATATCGTAACAACGAAATTTCATAGTTGTTCATCCGAAAAGGTGGTGTTCAAGATAGGACAACTCTGCGAGTTGACGGCTTCGCCTTCCTATTTGCTAGGGGATACCCCTAGAACCCAAGATCAAAATCTACGGCAAAGGCAAAGGCAAAGGCAAAGGCAAAGGCAAAGAATCAAAATCGTCTAAAAGATTTATCTCTGCGCGTGTTCAAAATCTGCTGTTTATCAACAGTCGATTTTGGACGCACTTTACGAGATTTAAAAAAAAGACGCAAAACGTCGTTCACAATAAAAATCAACGCAAGACGTTCTGACATACTGCTACGTTCTTGCCCAAGAAAAACTACTTGCTTAACAATTTTCCGCTCTTTGTTTTTTGAACTTGCTTGATATGTTTCGACAAGTTCAATCAGCAAAAGTAGTTGCTGAATGTTATTCGCATTACTCAATAATATCTGAAACGCACTGACGACTTTCAAGTCTCTTATAGAACTAACAAGATTTTCTGCTTTTGCTCTAACTTCTATTTCATTCATAGTGATTTGTATTTTCTATCATTATACAATAATTACCTTAACCCCCCAGCGGGGGGAAGGGGGGAGAAAGGTAGATACCGCAGTATCTGCGGCAAAAGAAAACAATTTAAAATCTGTATGTCTGAACATCAACAGCCTTTTTTTCAGTTTCAGAATCAGAGATATAGAAAAAATCTTCATTACCCTGTCCAACAATTTTACGTTTTGATATTGATTCTTTGCAAACAGCTACGTCTTTTTCAAACCACAAAAAATCAAAGTAATGCGTTATTTTGATTGATGCGCCTTTCCCCCCTTCGATGTATTTTCTGCTTCTACAATCAGCTTCTGCATTTGCAATTGCTTGTTTTTTAGCAATTGCTGCTTTTGCATATGCTTCTTTTTGTGCTTTTTGCTGTGCAAGCTCTACTTGTCTATTTTGTATATCACGCACATTAACTTTTCTATCTTCGCCAGACTGGTGCAAAAAGATAAAGACTAGACAAAGTATGACGAAAACACCAAATCCGTCATTCATGTTTAATGCCTTTCGAATTATGCATATGCTTAATTTGAACATCATCATAGACAGATGCTTTTTCAAAATCTGCACGACGCTCTTTATCCATTCTCTGATAAAGCCCAATGAAAAAATAATTCGTATTGAAATAAATGCTGTTGTTTTCGTCAATAATTAACACTTTTTTATTTATGAGTGTTTTCCAGTTTCTGTTTATGACAGAGGCGCTGATTTTCGTTTTTGCTGCGATTGATGCTTGTGTCATTGAAACAACATTACCCCATTTTAGAGTGTCTAAAATGTGAATGATGATTTTGAATTCTGTCGGTGTTAAATCTAGCTTTAAGAGATTTTCTGAAAAGCCATAAAAATATTTAACGTCTTTCTTTAACGAATTTTCTTTCTCTAATTCTATCTTTGTAGATATTTTTGCATTGATTTGTTTATCATCGTCATTAGCGTTTTTCTTGTCATTTACATATCTGCTATGTAATACAGACATTGCTAATTCAACAGCACGATTAACTTGCTCTGATATGGCTGTTGCATTGTCAGAGTCTGCAGGTCTAAAATTATCATCTTGTTCAGTATTTGCACTATTAACATCTATAAACTCATTCATTTATTTCCTCATTTTGCTAGTTATAATCATAGCGTAGCATTTAGATTTGAGAAATAAAGACTTAAACGACAAAATAATTAACTTTTTTGAAATTAAAATTTCTATATGAGCAATTTTGCTTGTTTAAGAGAGATTGAAGAAGGTTTATTTATTGATTGAGAAGTTAATTGTATTGTCGAAATAGTCATTGCCGAAAAAGTCAACGTCATTGACGAAAAAGTAAAAGTGCATTGATAAAAAAGTCATAAGCATTGATTAAAAAATCAATGACTATTGATGAAAAGGTATATAATCATTGATTAAAAAGCACATAGACATTGATTTTTTAGTCAATAGCGAAGGGCTGTAAGCCACGTTATACGTGGCTTTGAGGGTTGCTTAAGATGGTAATGAGGTAAGGCTTTTAAGGTTTAATAAGACCCGTAAGAGAGGATTAAAAAATACACGGCATAAACTGCCGTTAACTTACTTTATTTTTTAAAAGCAATAAAGCAGAAAAGCAATAAAAGCGATTTTGGTATTCTCTCTTAATGATTCATCCATAACATTGACCCCACAGGGGTCAAGGTGAATTACTAACGCCCAGATACTGCGCCCGCGCCTATGCGGCGTTTCCGGGCGAACCCAGCTAATGAATCATTCCTTGGCTATTGACCGTCGAACATGACACCCCAAAGGGGCGCCTGCCTATAAAGAAGCAAGAAGATCTTCATCGTTCCAGCCTAAAACCTTCTTCTTGGTACTTTGAAACTTATCAGCCGAGTGGATGGCACGTAGACGAATGATATTCCCTCTTTCCCTCCGGGAAAGCTCGGGTTTATCAGATAAAATCTTGTCATATGCTTTTTGAATTCTCTCATGCACATCATCAAGCTCTATTTGAAGTATATCGGCTACCCACTTATCTAACGTAACAGTCGTTTTCTCGCCCTGTTCATTTAAGATTTGATAATTAGTTTTTCCATCTGGGTATTGAAACAGTTCTGGAACCATCACATCACCATACCTTTTAGGGTTTTCAAAGGTCCATCATCACATATTCAGATTCAACCTAACACAACATCTCAGTGTCTTATTGAAGAATAGATACAGCCATGCTCGCAGCCGCGATAAGGGTTGATTGAGCGATCGAAGGGCAAGTCCGGCGAGTTGTTGCGGGTGATGATGCTCTTGGCCGTCTCGATACGCACTTCGGTGCCCTGGGTCGGCGGCACTTCCTGAAACCAGCCGTCGTCCTCGACCACGCTGGTGGTCGGCGCAAAACGGTTGTGCAGGTTGGTGGCCGTGCCCCGGCCACGGGGCGGCAGCGGAGTAGACATGAAAACGCCTCGATACTGTTTTTATATACAGTATCGAGGCGCGGGGGTTCTGACCAGTGCCGTTTGGCGGTCAGGGCAGGATCAGTGCTTCTGCGTCACCTGCCCCAGGTCATCGCCCGAGGTGGTGCGCATATCACTCTTGCGCAGGTCCGCCACGTCACTGGCTTTCACGGGCGCGCCTTTGTTGCCCCAGCTGCCGCGAACAAAGCTGACGACATCCGCCACTTCCTGGTCCGACAAACGCCAGGCAAAAGCCGGCATGGTGAATGTCGACGGCGCCGTGTGAGTCGCCGGCAAGGTTCCACCGTTCAACACAATGTTGATCAACGACGTGGCATCCGCCGTCTGCAACACCGGGTTACCCGCCAGTGCCGGGAACACCCGCGTATAACCATGGCCGTCCGTACGGTGGCAGGCGGCGCAGTTGTCGATATACACCGACGCGCCCGGCTTGCTGTCATCGCCTTTCCACAGCGCCTCGGCCACCTGCTTATCGTACTGATGCGGCTGATCCTTGGGATCGACCACCGGCAGGCTTTTGAGGTAACGGGCGATAGCGGTCAGGTCGTCCTGCGACATGTACTGCATGCTGTGCACGACAACATCACTCATGCCGCCAAACACCGCGCTGCGGTCACTGCGACCGGTCTTGAGGAACTGCACCAGTTGCTCCTCGCTCCAGCTACCGAGACCGTCCTTGTGGTCGCCACGCAGGCTTTTCGCGATCCAGCCTTCCAACGGCGCGCTGCCGGACAGGAAGGCAGCGCCGTCCGCGGCACTCAGGGCTTTTTCCTGCATGGTCAGCGCGCGCGGCGTATGGCAGGCGCCACAGTGGCCGAGGCCTTCAACCAGGTAGGCGCCACGGCTGATCACCGGGTCGGCGGCGACCTGTGCCGGATGCTCCTCAACCGTCGGGGCAAACATCCAGCGCCAGGCCGCCAACGGCCAACGCATGCTCAAGGGCCACGGAATGTCACTGTCCTTGTTCTCTTGGGCGACCGGCTCAACACCTTTCATGAAGTACGCATACAACGCCTGCATATCGCTGTCGCTGACGCGCGCGTAGGACGGATACGGCATCGCCGGGTAAAGCGTACTACCGTTCTTGGCGACACCATGGCGCACGGCCTTGTCGAAGTCTTCGAAGCTGTAGTCGCCCAGGCCCGTCTTGTCCGGGGTGATGTTGGTGGAATAGATCACGCCGATGGGCGTTTCCATCGGCAGGCCGCCAGCGAACGGCTTGCCGCCCTTGGCGGTGTGGCAGGCCACACAGTCACCCGCGCGGGCCAGGTATTCGCCCTGCTTGATCAAGTCGGTTTCGGCGGCGCTTACCGAGCAACTGCTGAGCAACGCCAGGGTGGCGATAACGAGTGCTTTCATGGTCATCGCTCCTTATGCCTGAACCAGTGGGCCGGGATTCTTGAGGTACTGCTCGCGGATCGCCCGCGCCGACCAGTAGGTCAACGCCGCCACCAGGCCGGTAGGGTTGTAACCCAAGCCTTGTGGGAAAGCGGACGCGCCCGGGACAAACACGTTGTGCACATCCCAGCTCTGCAGGTAGCGGTTCAGCGCGCTGGTTTTGGGGTCGGTGCCCATGATCGCGCCGCCGTTGAGGTGAGTGGTCTGGTAGGCCGCAGTGTTGAATTGCTCTCCGACCTTTTTGCCCAGCACGGCAATGGCCTTGGGGTTCATCGCTTGGGCGACCTTGCCCATTTTCTCCATCATGAAACGGTTCATCTTGATGTCGTTTTCCTGCCAGTCGAACGTCATCCGCAGCAATGGCAGACCGTAGGCATCGCGGTACACCGGGTCCAAGTCCAGGTAGTTGGCCCGGTAGGATTGATGCGCGCCGTGGGAGTCCATCGACACCTGGTGGGTGTAGTAATCGGCGGTGGCGCGTTTCCAGGCACTGCCCCACGCGGGGGTGCCCGGCGGGTTGGACGTACCGGCGATCGGCCGGCTGCCAGCCTGGTTGACCCACATCGGCGAGCCCCCCACAAAGCCGTGCGGCCCGTGGTCGAAGTTATCCGCGTTGAAGTCATCAATGGCCACGCCATTGCCGCCCGCACCGATGAAGTTGTTGGTGTGGGTGTCCTTGTCGAAAAAGGCCTTGATGGTGCCCATGTTCTGGTAGGCAAAGTTCCTGCCCACCACACCCTCATTGGTAATCGGGTCGTAGGGCTTGCCGATACCGGACAGCAGCATCAGGCGTACGTTGTTGAACTGGAAGGAGCCGATGATCACCAGATCCGCCGGTTGCTCGCATTCCCGCCCCTGGCCGTCGATATAGGTCACGCCGGTGGCCTTGCTCTTGGTGCTGTCGAGGTTGACCTTGAGCACGTGGGAATTGGGCCGCAGCTCGAAGTTCGGCACCTGGCGCAGTGCTGGCAGAATGTTTACGTTTGGCGAGGCCTTGGAATACATGTAGCACACGTAACCGCTGCAGAACCCGCAGAAGTTGCACGGGCCCATCTGCGCGCCGTAGGGGTTGGTGTACGGCCCCGAGGTATTGGCCGACGGCAGGTTGTAGGGTTTGTAACCGACCTCGGCAGCCGCCTTCTGAAACAGCTGTGCGGACACGGTGTTTTTCTGCGACTCCAACGGGAACGGGTTGGAACGATCCGGTGCATATGGGTTGCCGCCACGGCCTTCGCCCACCACCTGACCTTTTACGGTCCAGGCCTGGCCGGAGGTGCCGAAGACTTTTTCCGCGTAGTCGAAAAACGGCTCCAGTTCTTCGTAGCTCACGCCGAAGTCCTGGATGGTCATGTCTTTGGGAATGAAATTTTTGCCGTAGCGCTCTTCATAGTGGCTACGCATGCGCAGCTCGATAGGGTCGACGCGAAAATGCACGCCCGACCAGTGCAGGCCCGCGCCGCCCACGCCATTGCCCGGCAGGAACGCGCCCAATTGGCGGTTGGGCAAGGCAACGTCATTCACGCTATGGCGAATGGTCACCGTCTCCTTGGAGATGTCCTGAAAGAGTTTTTTACGCACGCTGTAGGTCAGTTCGTCGATGACCTGCGGATAGTTGCCGTCGGGGTAGGTGTCCTGCATCGGGCCGCGCTCCAGCGCTACCACGTTGAGGCCTGCTTCGGTCAGTTCCTTGGCCATGATCGCGCCGGTCCAGCCGAAACCCACGATCACCGCGTCCACTTTCTTCATGATGGTCGCCACGTTTATGCCCTCTCGCCGCGAATGGAAACAGCCGGGAAGGGGTATTGCTCGTTGCGTTCAACCCAGTCCATGAAATCGGCGCGGGCGCCGGGGAAGCCGATCATCGTCCAGCCGACCATGCCTTTATTGCCGCCGTGGATCGGGTCGCAGAAGAACCCTTCCTTGGTATTTTGCAGCAGCAGGTTGAAAAACATCTTTGCCGGCACGGCTTCGAAATGCGCCGTCATTTCACTGCCGCCAGCCTCCATACGCCGCAGCATGTCGTCCTGGGTAGCGCTGTCTTGCGCGGCAAAAGCCTTGCCATTGAACGCCTTCGACCAGGCATCCGTCGCGGCAATGCCCAGGCGATAGATGTCCTTGGGTACCAGTTTGCTCTGCCAGCCCATCTCCGGCGCCGCATCGGCGTTAAACGGGCCTTGCATGAACCACAGCGCGCCCGCGGCATACGGCGTGTTCATCTGGCGGTCGATGTATTCCGGCGCGCCGGCTTCCAGGGCGCCAGGGCCTTGGGCGTCAGCGGGAATCAGGCGTGCGACGGCCGCGTTGATAAACGCCCACTCTTCGGCGGTGAAATAGCTCGGCTCATAGGCTTTGTCGTTGACGGACGGCTTGGCAGGAGCGGCCTGAACCGGCTCCGGCGTGGCCATCAATATCGAGCCGCCAAGGCCAGTGCTGGCAACCGTGACCACCGGGATCAAGGTCAAGGATTTGCGCAAAAAGTCACGCCGGGGGTTGTCTTGATCTTGATCAGACATGGGTGCACCTCATCATGTGGTCACGGGTTGATCAGCCGCTTCTGAGAGCAGCGTGAAGGCTTGCCGAGCAAATAGGATCCAATGGGCTAGAGCAGACTGGCAAACAATAGTTACAAATGATAGCAGGCTAAGAATTGAGAAGAATCGATTAAGCGAGAAAAACACCGGATCAGGTCGGGTATTCACGATTCTTTGACGAGTACCTCACGCCGCGTTGACCCCTCGCAGGCGAATCTGTGGCCCATCAGCCATTTCCCTATTCGGTCCCAATGCGCATGTTCACAATTCGTTTGCTGCCTGCCCTCGGCCTGGCGTTCATGGCTCTGCTCAGCACGCTTCAGGCCCAAGCCGACGAGGCCACGTCCCTGCGCTCAGCAGAATGGGCCCAGCCTGTGGGCGACCAATTCAACCTGCACCAGATGACGCCGACGCTGTATCGCAGCGCACTGCCGGACAGCAGTGCAGTGCCCGTATTGGAAAAACTCAAGATCGGCACGGTGATCAACTTTTTGCCGGAATCTGATGCGGCATGGCTGAAGACATCTGATATCAAACAGGTGCAGCTGACTTATCGCACTAACCACGTTGACGATTCCGACGTGCTGGCGGCGCTCAGGGCCATCCAGCAAGCAGAAGCCAACGGCCCGGTGCTGATGCACTGCAAACACGGCTCCGACCGCACTGGCCTGATGGCCGCGATGTATCGGGTGGTGATTCAGGGGTGGAGCAAAGAAGACGCGCTGAACGAGATGACCTTGGGCGGTTTCGGCACCAGTAACGGCTTCAAGGACGGCGTTCGCTACATGATGAAAGCCGATATCGACAAGTTGCGTACAGCCTTGGCGAATGGCGATTGCAGCACCAGCGCGTTTGCCCTGTGCTCGATGAACAGTTGGCTCAACACGGCCACCAGCAGCCGTGTTGAGCCAAAGAAAGATGCTGAATTAGTGCTCACACCCTAAGAACGGGTATCAGTCTTTTTTCAGCTTGGGATTGGGGAAAAACTGCACGGCCTGCACCTTCGGGTCCGGCGCTTTCAACGCCGATGTATTGACCCGCGTGCCCAACTCCTTGGGCACCGACAAACCTTGATCATTGAGCGTGTCGGTATAACCGCAGGCCACACACTCACGGTGCGGCACGCTGTCCTCGGTCCACATCTTCAACTTGTCCGGCTCGCTGCACGCCGGGCAAACCGCCCCGGCGATAAATTGCTTTTTGGTAATCACAGGCCCTTCACTCATGCTGCCGCGTCCTCACTCAGGCCGCTGTGGCGCAAGAGTGCGTCAATCGACGGCGCACGTCCGCGGAAGTCGACGAACAGCACCATCGGCGCCTGGGAACCACCCCGCGCCAGAATCGCTTCGCGGAATGCACGGCCGGTTTCAGCGTTGAGCACACCCTCTTCCTCGAACTTGGAGAAGGCATCCGCCGACAACACTTCAGCCCATTTGTAGCTGTAATAACCCGCCGCGTAACCGCCGGCGAAGATGTGCGCAAAGCTGTTAGGGAAACGGTTGTAGGCCGGTGGACGCATGACCGAGACCTCATCGCGCACGCCTTCAAGCACCTGCGCCACGGTGCGACCATCGCCATGGGTGGCGTGCAACTCGAAGTCGAACAGCGAGAACTCCAGCTGGCGCACCATCATCAGGCCGGACTGGAAATTCTTCGCCGCCAGCATTTTTTCCAGCAGGTCCTGGGGCAGCGGCTCACCGGTTTCATAGTGGCCAGAGATCAGCGCCAGGCCTTCCGGCTCCCAGCACCAGTTCTCCATGAACTGGCTCGGCAATTCCACTGCATCCCACGCCACGCCGTTGATGCCGGACACGCCAGCGTGTTCAACGCGGGTCAGCAGGTGATGCAAGCCGTGGCCAAATTCGTGGAACAGCGTGGTGACTTCATCGTGGGTCAGCAGCGCAGGCTTGCCGCTGTCGGCCGGGGTGAAGTTGCACACCAGGTTGGCCACCGGGCTTTGCAATACGCCGTCGATCGTGCGGCGACGGTCGCGCGCGCCGTCCATCCAGGCACCGCCCCGCTTGTTGGCGCGGGCATACAGGTCGAAGAAGAAACGCCCGACGTGCTGGCCGTTTTCCTTGATTTCAAACAGGCGAACATCCGGGTGCCAGGTGTCGAAGCCTTTTTGCTCGGCGATTTCGATGCCGTACAGGCGCTGGACGATGGCAAACAGCCCGCCGAGCACTTTGTCGATCGGGAAGTAGGCGCGCAGGGCTTCCTGGGAAACGCTGTAGCGCTGCTCGCGCAGTTTTTCACCGTAGAAACCGCTGTCCCAGCTTTGCAGGTCGGCGCAGCCTTGTTCGGCGGCGTAGGCCTTGAGCTGTTGCAGGTCCTGAGCGGCAAACGGCTTGCTGCGCTTGGCCAGGTCACGCAGGAAGCTCAGTACCTGATCGCTGGAATCAGCCATTTTGGTGGCCAGGCTCAGCTCGGAGAACGATGCATAGCCCAATAGCTTGGCCAGTTCCTGACGCAGATCGAGGATCTGCTCCATCACCGGGCCGTTATCGTTCTGACCGGCATTCGGGCCTTGGTCCGACGCACGGGTGCAGTAGGCCGCGTAGATTTCTTCACGCAGGGCGCGGTCCTGGGCGTAGGTCATCACCGCGTAGTAGCTCGGAAATTCGAGGGTAATCAGCCAGCCGTCGAGGCCTTTGGCCTGAGCGGCGGCAGCCATTTGCGCCTTGGCGGAGTCGGTCAGGCCGGTGAGAGTGGCTTCATCGGTGACGTGTTTGGTCCAGGCCTGGGTCGCATCCAGCAGTTGGTTGGAAAATTTGCTGCCCAGTTCGGAAAGCTTGCTTTGCACTTCCGCGTAACGCTTTTGCTGTTCGGGCGGCAAATCGATACCCGACAGGCGGAAGTCGCGCAGGGCGTGTTCCAGGATAGTTTTTTGCGCCACATCGAAGCCGGCCGCTTCGGGGCTGTTGGCCAGGGCTTCGAAGGCCTGGAACAGTGCGCGGTTCTGGCCCATCTCGGTGGAGTAGGCACTCAACGCAGGCAGGCAGCCTTCGTAAGCTTCGCGCAGCTCAGCACTGTTGCACACGGCGTTGAGGTGGCTGACCGGGCTCCAGGCGGCGCCCAGGCGGTCATTCAGCTCGTCCATGGCCAGCACCAGACCGGCCCATGTCGGATTTTTGCCCTGGCTTTGCAGGATGCCTTCGATGGCAACGCGGTTGTCGGCGAGGATCTGTTCGATGGCCGGCTGCACGTGCTCGGCACGGATCGCCGAGAACGGCGGCAGGTCGTAGGACTGTAGAAGAGGGTTGTTCGCGCTCACGGTTGACACCTTGGCTGAAGAAACATGTAAGAACAAAGATGGGGCCATCTTAATTACAATCAACGCCCACCGCAGCTATCAGCAGAAGAGAGAGAGGCTATCGTGACCCTTCGCACCTATCAGAACCACACGCCAACCCTGGGCGCCGGGGCTTTTGTCGATATTTCGGCGGTGGTGATCGGCGATGTCGAAATCGGCACCGACAGCTCGGTTTGGCCGCTGACCGTGATTCGCGGCGACATGCACCGCATCCGCATCGGTGCGCGCACCAGCGTGCAGGATGGCTGCGTGCTGCACATCACCCACGCCGGGCCGTTCAACCCGGACGGCTTCCCTCTGCTGATCGGCGATGACGTGACCATCGCCCACAAGTTCATGCTGCATGGCTGCACCGTGGGCAATCGGATCTTGATCGGCATGGGCAGCATCGTGATGGACGGCGCCGTGGTCGAAGACGACGTCATCATCGGCGCCGGTAGCCTGGTGCCGCCGGGCAAGAAACTCGACAGCGGCTTTTTGTATGTGGGCAGCCCGGTTAAACAAATCCGCGCGCTGACTGACAAGGAGCGCGCCTTTTTCGCTTACAGCGCGGCGAACTACGTGAAGCTTAAAGACCTGCACCTGGCTGAAGGATTCGACCAATGACCCAGCGTTACCAAACTGTCCTGTTCGACCTGGATGGCACCCTAACCGACCCGCGTGAGGGCATCACCCGCTCGATCCAGTATGCCCTCGGTAAACTGGGTATCGACGAGCCGGACCTGACCAAACTAGAGCACTTTATCGGCCCGCCGTTGCTGCAAGCCTTCATGCAGTTCTACGGCTTCGACGAGGCCAAGGCGTGGGAGGCGGTGAATTTTTATCGCGAGCGTTTCAAGGTCACCGGCCTGTATGAAAACCGCGTGTTCGACGGCGTGATGCCGTTACTGGAAGCGCTGAACAACCAGGGCCGTCAGCTGTATGTGGCTACGTCCAAGCCGTGGGTGTTCGCCCGCGAGATCGCCCGCCATTTCGATTTTGCCAAGCACTTCAAGGTCATCTACGGCAGCGAGCTGGATGGGACGCGCACCCATAAAGTCGAGCTGATCGCTCACTTGATCAGCGAAGAGGGCCTGGACCCGGCGACCACCTTGATGATTGGTGATCGAAAGCACGACCTGATCGGGGCGCGCAGCAATGGGCTGGACTCGGCGGCTGTAGGGTATGGGTTCGGCAGTTTTGAAGAGTTGAATGCCGAGGCGCCGACTTGGCATTTTGAGACGTTGGATGAGATGCATCAGGCGTTTTTGCAGCGGGTTTGAGACCGCTATCGCAGGCAAGCCAGCTCCCACACTTGACCGCATTCCAAGTTTGGAAATCGATCAACTGTGGGAGCTGGCTTGCCTGCGAAGAGGCCCTAACGGCCACCACTCTCCAATTGCCTCAACGCCGCCTTACGCTGCGCCACCGGCAACCCACCCAATTTCTCAACCGCCGCAAAAAACCTCACCCAATCCCCGCCTTCCTGCGCAAACAACGCCGCAAACGCCGGCACCCACTGGTCATACAGCCCGAATGGCAACAACCGCGCATTGTTCATCGGCTGGTTGATCCACACGTCGTAACGTTTATCCCCGCCCCATTGGCTATCGCGCATGTGCCGGTACTCGCTGCGCAATCGCTCAAATTCCGCTGCCTTGGCCTGCCGCATCACGTCCGCCACCAACGGTTTTGCGTACAACGCCTCCAGGCGTTTGCGGGTATCAAGAATCAGCCGGATAAATTGGTCACGCTGCTGCAACGCTGCATCGCTGACAGGCGCCAAGCCCCTTGCTGCACGCCATTGGCGGGTGCCTCCCTGCTCGACGAAGTTGGCATAAGACTCGTTGAACTCGGTGTCGTCCTTCACATAAAAACGCTGGTGCGCCAACTCATGAAAAATCAGCGTGGCCAGTCGCTCATCACCCCAGTGCATCATCGAGCTCATGATCGGGTCGTTGAACCACCCCAGGGTGGAATAGGCCTCGACACCGCCAATCGACACGTCCATGCCCCGTTGCTGCAACAACGCCGCCTCGCCGCGTGCAGCGCCCTGATTGTAATAGCCGCGATAAGCAACGCAGCCGGCGATCGGGAAACAGTGGGTTTGCGGGGATAGAGAGAATTCCGTCGTGGCGAACACATTCCAGACCACATAGGGTCGGCCAATGTCCGCGTACAACCGGTAACTCTGGTTGTCAGGCAAGTGCAGGTGCTCGCTGGCAAAGGCACGCGCCTTCTGCGATTGCTCCAGGTGATCGCGCAGCGCCTGTGGGCGAGAGGAGTCGGCGATGACTTCGGAAACCGGCTCCCGCGCCCTCAGCAACTGCCATTGGCCGTCAGCCAACTGGCTGTAATAACTGACGCTGGAGCAGCCGCTGAGCAACACGACCATTAACCCTGGAAGAAAACGCCTCAACATGCTCCGACCGCTCCTGGGTAATTGGCTCGCCAGACTATCCTGCCTGTGCGGGATTTTTCCATGCCGTGACGTGTTTATACTCATAGAGAGTCTGCCGCCCTGTGCGCCGGGCTTAATTCTTTCCTTCCGTTGAGTGCCTGCCATGCGCCAGCTCTTGCTTCCCGTCACTGCCCTGTTTCTCAGCGCCTGTGCTTCGACCCCATTGCCACCGGTTGATCCGCATCAGGCATGGGTCGATTTCGCCACCCCGACCCCGGGCGCCAAACTGGTGATGGCCCAGCGCCTGGACGGCAAGAACCTCAACGACGGGCGTTTCTTTCAGGTGCCACCCGGCAGCCACGAACTGATGGTGCGCTTTGATTTCGAGGTGCCGACCGGGGGCAGTTTGGGCGGGTTGTCGCAGACCCAGGACCGGACCTGCTTCATGACCTTGCAGTACGACAGTTTCCAGGCAGGCCAGCGCTATGTGCTGGAGGGCCGCTCGCTGGGCTTTACGCCCAACATCCGGCTGTACAACACAGCGCGGCAGTTGCTGGCGCAAGAGCGCAGCGTCAACTGCATCTGATCAGTCGTTGTTCTTTTGGTAGACGATAGCTTTGGTACCGTTCTCACAGCTGCCGACGACCATGGCACTGTCGTGCTTGTCGGCTTCTTCTTTGCTGACGACTTCCAAGGTGTAGGACGGCACTGCGTTAGCCTGGATTTTGACCTCGATCTCTTTCCTGAGCTCTTCACAATCTTTTGGCGCGGCCACGGCCGACGTGGCCAAAACACCGCAGATGATCGCCAAGGCAAAACGTTTCATGTGTGTAGCTCCCTGAATGCATGCGCACGGGTGTGCGCCTAGGCTGCATAGCGTATAGGACCACATCCGGGAAACACGAGTTCTGATTTAACGCACAACTAAATGTGGGAGCGGGTGTGTGGGAGCTGGCTTGACCTGCGATGGCGCCACCTCGGCATAACTGAAACACCGAGGTGAACCTATCGCGGGCAAGCCCGGCTCCCACACACTCCCGCTCCCACAGAGGATCTACGGTGTTACGCAGACCGCATCAGCTGACGAGCGTGGCATCCAGGCTGATTTTCGCATTCAGTACCTTGGACACCGGGCACCCTTCCTTGGCCTTTTTGCTCAGTTCGTCGAACTGGGCCTGGCTCGCGCCGGGGATCTTGGCCTTGAGGATCAGGTGCACGGCGGTAATTGCAAAGCCACCTTCCACTTGGTCCAGGGTCACTTCAGCCTGGGTGTCAATGCTGTCGGCCTTGAGGCCGGCGTCGCCGAGAATCATCGAAAACGCCATGGAGAAACAGCCCGCGTGGGCCGCACCGATCAGTTCTTCAGGGTTGGTACCCTTGCCGCCTTCGAAACGGGCCTTGAAGCCGTAAGGCGCTTCGCGCAGCACGCCGGTTTCGGTGGAAATGGAACCCAGGCCTGTCTTCAGATCACCTTCCCAATGCGCGGATGCTTTTTTAACAATACTCATAGCTGTCTCCTCGAACGGTGGTTTTGCTTCAGTAAGGGTTCTGAGGATAGATGCGCTGGCAAAGTTCATCTTGTCGGAGAAACCTAGCTTTTTAGTAGGAAATTTCGCAATCTCTATTGAATCTCGGGTATATGCCCTCATTGCATAGAGCATGCACATGAAGCGGCAGGTTTTGGTTGGTCTATAAGCCTGCGCACCTAATGGAGAAGCAGGCTTATGAAATCGCTGTCCGACGTGAAGTTCTCGACCCTCGACCTCGTGCCCGTGCGCGCCAACGGGAGCATCGCGCAATCGTTGCACAACTCTCTGGACCTGGCCCGGCACGTGGAAAAGTTCGGCTACAACCGTTTTTGGGTGGCCGAACACCACAACATGGACGGCATCGCCAGCTCGGCCACCTCGGTTTTGCTGGGTTATTTGGCC
Organism: Pseudomonas sp. O39; assembly: GCF_045447295.1. Taxonomy (NCBI): domain Bacteria; kingdom Pseudomonadati; phylum Pseudomonadota; class Gammaproteobacteria; order Pseudomonadales; family Pseudomonadaceae; genus Pseudomonas; species Pseudomonas sp. O39. Next base: position 36,859 of record NZ_JBJGXV010000019.1, on the reverse strand, counting down.
GGTGGCACCTCGACCATTCGCGTCGGCTCCGGCGGCGTCATGCTGCCCAACCATGCGCCCTTGGTAATCGCCGAGCAGTTCGGCACGCTGGAAAGCCTGTACCCCGGCCGTATCGACCTGGGCCTGGGCCGCGCGCCCGGTTCCGACCAGATGACCGCCCGCGCCCTGCGCCGTGAACGCTCGGGCAGCGCCGACGATTTCCCCGAAGACGTGGCCGAACTGATGGCCTACCTCGGCCCGCGCACGCCAGACCAACGGGTGATCGCCGTGCCCGGCACCGGCACCAACGTACCGGTCTGGCTGCTGGGTTCCAGCCTGTTCAGCGCGCAGCTTGCGGGAGAGAGGGGTTTGCCCTACGCCTTCGCCTCGCATTTCGCACCGCGTTTGATGCACGAGGCGATTCGCGTGTATCGCAATCACTTCAAGCCTTCAGCCGTGCTGGACAAGCCCTACGTGATGCTCGGCATTCCGCTGGTGGCGGCCGATACCGACGAGCAGGCCGATTACCTCGCCACGTCCGTGTACCAACGCATTCTGGCGCTGATGCGCGGGCAAAGCCTGGTGCAGCGCCCACCGGTGAGAACCATGGATGGCCTGTGACTGCCCCATGAAAAAGACGCCGTCGGCAGCTTCCTCGGCTTGGCCATGGTCGGCAGCCCGGCCAAGATCCGCGCCAAACTGGAAGTGCTGATCGAACAAACCGGTGCCGATGAGCTGATCTTCACCAGTGACCTGTACGAGCACGCTGACCGGATTCATTCCTACGAGTTGCTCGCACAACTGATGAAGGGGTAACCCTCAGGCGAAAAAAAACCGACGCACTCGCGTCGGTTTTTTATGTCTGGAACACGGGATTAACCGCGTTTGTAGACGATTTCCTTGCTGCCGCCTTCGCAGGAGCCAATCACCTTTCCACCGGCTGCAGCGCCTTTATCGACAACATCCAGGGAATAATGCTGAACGCCTTTCGCATCAAGCTTCGTTGCGAGTTCACTTTTCAGCTCTTCACAAGGCTTGCCCGCCGCCAGGGCTGTACCCGCAATGCTCAACAAACCTACCGCTAACAGGAACTTCTTCATCCGATACTTTCCTTGCGCTGATCAAAAAGAGCGTGCCGACGCATTGCATCGGCACCCCAAGGTTGTAGCGCAGGTTATGGCAATCGGCCAGTCAGCAAGTTCAACCAACGTGATCAACTACTGGCAATTCGGAATCCCACCTTCAGCGTGACCTGGAAATGCGCGGCCTTGCCGTCCTTGATGTGACCACGGGTTTCGGTCACTTCAAACCACTCCAAGTGCTTGATGCTCTTATGCGCTTCGGCAATGGCGTTGTTGATGGCGTCTTCGATGCTGGTCGTCGACGAGCCCACCAGTTCGACTTTCTTGTAGGTGTGATGATCTGACATAGCGTTTCTCCTGAGGTCTCTACTGAAGCGTAGCAGTCAATGTTCGTACTGCTTCTGGCGGCCATTCCTACGTGAAAGTTCAGATTTACTGCACTTTCTGAAAACGCCGTAGTCGGTATCTACACATGCCACTCAATTACTTCAGGAGAGCCCACATGGCCAACACTTCTTTACGCAAAGCGTCGCTGGAAAGCATGGAAGCCGAGATTTCGAGCCTGCTCAAGTCCCTTGAGAGCCTCAAGGATGATGCGTCCGATGAGTCGCGCAAAACGCTGAAGGCCCTGAAAAGTAATGCCGAGAATGCCCTCAAGCACTCCCGCCACCTGATCAGCGATGCTTACGAAGAAAGCAAAGTCAAAATCCGCGAAACCGGCGTCGCAACCCGGGACTACGCACAAGAGCACCCGTGGACTACCGCCGGCGTCGCCGTTGGCGCACTGGGCCTGCTGGCTGCTTACCTGCTGTGCAAACGCGGTGACTGATTGACCGGCTACAGCGGCTGGCGCAGCAGCTCTGCCTTGAGCCACTGCGCCAGTTGACCGGCGCGCCCGTCTGCGGCGCGCTTGGGTAGCCACAACGCCAGGTGCGCCGGGGTTTCACTGAAACCCCACGGCGCCACCAGGCGACCCGCTCGCAGGTCCTCTGCCACCAGCGGTTCAGGCGCAATCGCCACCCCCAGACCCGCAACCGCCGCCTCCAACAAATAATACAAATGCTCAAAACCCTGGCCGAGTTTCAGCGCGCCGGGATCGATACCGTGTTGCTGTGCCCAACTGGGCCAGGCCTGCGGGCGTGAGGTGGTGTGCAGCAACGCTTCGCCACACAACGCCGAGGCCGGCGCATGACGCAGGTGTTCATAACCGGCGAAGCGCGGGCTCATCACAGGGCCGATTCGCTCGCAGGCCAGTTCATACACCTGCATATCCGCCGGCCACGGCGGTTCGGCGAAGACCAGCAGGGCGTCAAGACCGGGGCGCCGAGGATCGAGGTCGCCGTCACCGGCGGACAGGTGCAGGCGCAAGTCCGGTAAGTCTGCGTTCAAGCGGCCCAGGCGCGGGATCAACCAGCGGGCCAACAAACTGCCCGAGCAGCCCAGCACGAAGGGGGCATCGGCGCTGGCTTGGGTGAGTTCTGCGCACACACCCCTCAAGCGCTCGAAGGCTTCGGCACTCGCGTCTCGCAGGCGGATACCGGCATCTGTGAGTTTAAGGCCGCGCCCATCCTTGACGAACAGGCTGACGCCCAAGTGCTCTTCCAGCACCTTCAACTGGCGACTGACGGCCCCGTGGGTTACATGCAGTTGCTCAGCAGCCTGGCTCACGCTGTTGAGCCGGGCAGTGGCTTCGAACGCGCGCAGGGCATTGAGGGGCGGAAGGTCTCGGCTCATCTGTGAGTTTTCCTGACAGGTTACGGCGATCTTATCGGTTTTCAGCGCCGGATGTGAGGGGTAGAGTGACCGTCATTGCCTCTCACACGAATTATTTCCTGGAGCGCCCCATGACTCAGTCCCAGACCGATCTGCGCAACGGCCCTGACGCCAACGGCCTCTTTGGCGCGTTTGGCGGCCGTTACGTCGCTGAAACCCTGATGCCGTTGATCCTCGAACTGGCCCGCGAATACGAAGCGGCCAAGATCGATCCGGCTTTCAACGAAGAATTGGCCTACTTCCAGCGCGACTACGTCGGACGCCCAAGCCCGCTGTATTTCGCTGAACGCCTGACTGAGTTCTGCGGCGGCGCCAAGATCTACCTCAAGCGCGAAGAGCTGAACCACACCGGCGCGCACAAGATCAACAACTGCATCGGCCAGATCCTGCTGGCACGGCGCATGGGCAAAAAACGCATCATCGCCGAGACCGGCGCCGGCATGCACGGCGTGGCAACCGCCACCGTGGCCGCACGCTTTGGCCTCGACTGCGTGATCTACATGGGCACCACCGACATCGAGCGTCAACAGGCCAACGTATTTCGCATGAAGCTGCTGGGCGCCGAAGTGATCCCGGTGGTCGCCGGCACCGGCACGCTCAAAGACGCGATGAACGAAGCCCTGCGTGACTGGGTGACCAACGTCGACGACACCTTCTACCTGATCGGCACCGTGGCCGGCCCGCACCCCTACCCGGCGATGGTGCGCGACTTCCAGGCCGTGATCGGCAAGGAAACCCGCACCCAGATGCAAGCCCAGGAAGGCCGCTTGCCGGACAGCCTGGTGGCCTGCATCGGCGGTGGCTCCAACGCCATGGGCCTGTTCCACCCGTTCCTGGATGACGCCAGCGTCGAGATTATCGGCGTTGAAGCGGCCGGCTACGGCATCGAAACCGGCAAGCATGCCGCCAGCCTCAACGGCGGCGTACCGGGCGTGCTGCACGGCAACCGCACCTTCCTGCTGCAGGACGACGACGGCCAGATCATCGACGCCCACTCGATTTCCGCCGGCCTCGATTACCCCGGCATCGGCCCTGAACACGCCTGGTTGCATGATATCGGCCGCGCCCAATACACCTCGGTGACTGACGACGAGGCCCTGATCGCATTCCACAAATGCTGCCGCCTGGAAGGGATTATTCCGGCACTGGAAACCGCTCACGCCTTGGCCGAAGTGTTCAAACGCGCACCGAATCTGCCGAAGGATCACCTGATGGTGGTCAACCTCTCCGGCCGTGGCGACAAAGACATGCAGACCGTGATGCATCACATGGAACAGTCTCAGCAGGAGAAACACTAAATGAGCCGCCTGCAAACCCGCTTTGCGCAGCTGAAAGAACAAAACCGCGCGGCCCTGGTGACCTTCGTTACCGCCGGCGACCCGGGCTATGACACCTCGCTGGCGATCCTCAAGGGTTTGCCGGCAGCCGGCGCCGACGTGATCGAGCTGGGCATGCCCTTCACCGACCCGATGGCCGACGGCCCGGCGATTCAACTGGCCAACATCCGCGCGCTGGAAGCCAAGCAGAACCTGGCGAAAACCCTGCAGATGGTTCGCGAGTTCCGCCAGGACAACAACGACACGCCGTTGGTGTTGATGGGTTACTTCAACCCGATCCACAAATACGGTGTGCCACAGTTCATCACCGACGCCAAAGAAGCCGGCGTTGACGGCCTGATCGTGGTCGACATGCCGCCTGAGCATAACGGCGAGCTGTGCGACCCGGCCCAGGCTGCGGGCCTCGACTTTATCCGCCTGACCACGCCAACCACCGATGACGTGCGCCTGCCGACCGTGCTCAACGGCAGCTCGGGCTTTGTTTATTACGTGTCGGTAGCCGGTGTGACCGGCGCCGGCGCGGCCACCCTGGAACACGTTGAAGAAGCGGTGACCCGTCTGCGCCGCCACACCGACCTGCCGATCAGCATCGGTTTTGGTATTCGCACCCCGGAACAGGCTGCGGCCATCGCACGCTTGGCTGACGGCGTGGTGGTGGGTTCGGCACTGATCGACCACATTGCCAATGCCAAAAATGATCAGCAAGCGATTGATGGCGTGTTGAGCTTGTGCGCGGCATTGTCGGATGGTGTCCGTAACGCCCGTAAGTAAACGCCGTGTAGCGGTAGGTAAAGTTCCTGATACAGAGGAATCATACTGTCGAATCAGTACCTAAACTGACAAGACCAAGGGATTTCGAACCCGGTTCGAAATCCCTTTTTTGTTCGTGCAGTACTGAGGAAACACCCCATGAAAATGCCTAAACGCTTGATCGCTGGTCTCGGCGTGCTGATGCTCGGCGCGAGTGCCCTGGTGCAGGCCGCTCCGCCTGACCAACGGGGCGATGGCGACGGCCCAGGCCGTGGCGGCCCGCAAGGCCAGCACGAACAACGTGGCGATGACCATCGCGGCCCGCAGGACAACCGTCGCGGCGGCCCGCCTCAGGACTTCGGCCCGGTGCGGCAGATCATCCACGACAACCACGGCCAATTCTCGCGCGGTGCACCACCGCCGCCAAATGTACGCCTGGTCCGCGGCCAGCCGCTGCCCCGCGGCTACTACGGTGAACGCCTCGACAATCGCGCCCTGTCACGCCTGCCGGTTTACCAAGGGTATGAATGGCGTCGTTCCGGGCCGGACGTGGTGTTGATCGCAGTGGGCACGGGTATCGTCTACGAAATCCTGAACGGCGTGCTCAACTGACACCAATGCTTTTGTGGCAAGTCGGCTTGTCGTCGCGAGCGGGCTTGCCACAGGGGTCAGTCGCCCCCCTGATAATGGGTTCACAGTTCGATGCGTTCGACTTTGCCCACCAGCAACACGTAGGAAAGCGCCCCAAGCAATGCCAGCACCGCGATATAGGTAATCGCTGGCGCAAATGAATCACCACTGGCCAAAAAGCCGATCACTATCGGCGTGGTAATCGCCGACAAGTTACCGATAAAGTTGAACACGCCCCCTGTCAGCCCCAGCAACCGCGCGGGTGCCAACGTCGATACCAGTGACCAGGTAATCGACGCCAAGCCATTGCCGAAAAACGCTACCGCCAAAAACGCAATCACCCACGCCGTCGAGTCCACATAGTTGGCGCCAATGATCGCCGTGGAAATCAGCAGCCCGCCAATGATCGGCAGCTTGCGCGCGAAACCTACCGACGCGCCCCGGCGAATCAGCCAGTCAGAAAAAATCCCCGAACACAGCACGCCGACAAACGCAGCCAGAAACGGCAACGACGCCAACAGCCCGGACTTGATGAAGTCCATGCCACGGTATTTCACCAGGTAGGTCGGGAACCACGTCAGGAAGAACCACAGCGTGGAGTTCAGGCAGAACTGCCCCAGGTAGATGCCCCACAACTTGCGCTGGCTCAGCACGACCCCCAGGTCGACCCAACTGAACGGCGCCTTGGTTTGCGCCTGGATATCCACCAGCCCGCCGCCGTCGCGGATCAGTTCGATTTCAGCCGCGTTGGCGCCTTTGAAATCCTTCGGCTCGCGGTACACCGCGTACCAGATCAGCGCCCATAGAATGCCCACGCCACCGGTGGCGACGAACACCATGTGCCAGCCAAACGCATGCTGCAGCCAGGCCAGCACCGGCGTAAGAAAGGCGAGCCCGACAAATTGCCCCGAGGTGTAAACACCAATCGCCGTGGCGCGCTCACGCTCGGGAAACCACGTGGTGACCACGCGGCTGTTGATCGGGTAGGCCGGCGCTTCCAGGGCACCGACGGCCATGCGCAACACGAACAGCGCGATAAAGCTGGCGGCGAACCCAAGCATCACGGTGGCAATCGACCACAGCAGCAGGGCGACGGTGTAGAGAATGCGGGGCGGCACTCGGTCCACCAGCCAGCCGCCGGGGATCTGCATGGCGGCGTAGGTCCAGCCGAAAGCAGAGAAGATCAGCCCGACGTGCACCGGGTCGATGCCTAGCTCGCTGGTCAACGCCGGGGCGGCAATCGACAGGTTGCTGCGGTCGAGGTAGTTGATCACCACGGTGATAAACAGCAACACCATGATGAAGAAGCGCTTTCTGCTGGGCGTGACTAAAGACGCCTGCCCGGTGAAGGATTCAGGGTGCATGGGGGGTGCCTCTTCTTATGGTTATTGAGGACAAATCTGGCTGAACGAGCGCGGTCAGTGTGGGAGCTGGCTTGCCTGCGATGGCGGTATACCTGCGCCAGAGATGCAAGCTGGCCCACCGATATCGCCGGCAAGCCAGCTCCCACATTGACTGTGTTTCCTCAGGAGGGGCTTACCACTCGGCAAAGCTGCCGTCGGCATGGCGCCAGATTGGGTTGCGCCAGCGGTGGCCGATGGCCGCGCGTTCGATCACATATTCCTCGTTGATCTCGATGCCCAGGCCCGGCCCATTGGGGATCTTCACAAAGCCTTTGTCGTAGTCGAACACGCCCGGGTCGCGCACGTAGTCGAGCAAGTCATTGCTCTCGTTGTAGTGAATGCCCAGGCTTTGCTCCTGGATAAACGCGTTGTAGCAAACCGCGTCCAATTGCAGGCAGGCCGCGAGGGCAATCGGGCCCAGCGGGCAGTGCAGGGCCAGGGCTACGTCGTAGGCTTCGGCCATGTTGGCGATCTTGCGGGTTTCGGTGATGCCGCCGGCGTGGGACGCGTCCGGCTGGATGATGTCGACGTAACCTTCGCTGAGCACGCGCTTGAAGTCCCAACGCGAGAACAGCCGCTCGCCCAGGGCAATCGGTGTGCTGGTCAGCGGCGCCAGTTCTTTCAGCGCTTCATAGTTTTCGCTGAGCACCGGCTCTTCGATAAACATCAGTTTGTACGGGTCCAACTCTTTCATCAGCACCTTGGCCATCGGCTTGTGCACGCGGCCATGGAAGTCGACGCCAATGCCAACGTTAGGGCCGACGGCGTCGCGCACGGCGGCCACGTTGGCCAGGGCCAGGTCAACTTTTTCAAAGCTGTCGACGAACTGCAGCTCTTCGGTGCCGTTCATCTTCACCGCGGTAAAACCACGGGCCACCGCCTCTTTGGCGGCGCGGGCGGTGTCGGCCGGGCGGTCGCCGCCGATCCATGAATACACGCGGATTTTGTCGCGCACCTGGCCGCCCAACAGGTCGCTGACCGACACGCCGAGCGCCTTGCCCTTGATGTCCCACAGCGCCTGGTCGATACCGGCGAGGGCGCTCATGTGCACGGCGCCGCCACGGTAGAAGCCACCACGGTAGAGCACGGTCCAGATGTCTTCGATATTGCGTGGGTCTTTGCCGATCAGGTAGTCGGAGAGTTCCTCGACGGCAGCGGCCACCGTGTGGGCGCGGCCTTCGACCACGGGCTCGCCCCAACCGGTCACGCCCTGGTCGGTTTCAACCTTGAGGAAGCACCAGCGCGGCGGGACGATGGAGGTAGTCAGTTTGGTGATTTTCATCTCTTATCTCTCTTGTCGATGCAGCGCCCAGGGCGCAATGCTTGCACTCAGTTCAGGGGCATCAGTTAAGCGCGTTCCAGGCCGCGACATAGGCCTGGGCACTGCTCGCCACTTGCGCCACCGACATACCCGGTTTGAACAACCCGGAACCCAGGCCGAAGCCCTTCGCGCCAGCGTCGAAATACACCTGCATGTTGTCCGGGGTCACACCGCCGACCGGCAGCAGCAACGTGCCCGTCGGCAATACCGCCAGCCACGCCTTGATCACCGCCGGGCCCATTTGCTCGGCAGGGAACAGTTTCAATACGTCGGCGCCCTCGGCCAGCGCGGCGAAGGCTTCGGTCGGCGTGGCCACACCCGGCGACAGGTACAGGCCCGCCGCTTTCGCAGCACGTAGCACCTTGGCGTCGCTGTGGGGCATGACGATCACTTGGCCGCCGGCCGCTTTCACGTGCTCCACTTGCTCCGCAGTCAACACCGTACCCGCGCCGATCAGGCAATCGGCGGGCAGGCTGTCGCGCAGCGTGCGGATGCTGGTGTAAGGGTCGGGGGAGTTCAGCGGCACTTCAATCACGCGAAAGCCAGCCTCGTAGAGCACCTGGCCAACTGCCTCAGCTTCGTCCGGTCGTATACCGCGCAGGATTGCGATCAAACCGTTGTGTGCGAGTGCTTGCTTGAGCATGTCAGGCCTCCGATACACGTTGAGTGAGCCCGGCCGCGACTGCCAGTTGCCACAAGCCGCGCTCGGTGGCTTCCTGCGCCAGGCTGACATGGGCGAAACCGCACAGGGCGAGGGCGCGTTGGTAGCGGGCGCAGAGCGGTGCGGCGCCGACTAGAACGATGGGCTTGTGTTTCGCCTGGTCCGGCAAACCGGCGAGTTCATGGCCGATGAGCAGGCCGGACAGATAATCCGGTTGCTGCTCGGGTGCCAGTTCGGCGGTCAATCCCAGGGTGCGCGCGCTGAACAGTGTCGATAGCACGCCACGTTGGCCATCTGCTGATAACGCCACGTTCACGCCTCGATCAAACGCCTCGGCCTGGAAGTGTTCGGATGTTCTTTGCGTACGCCCGAGGATGCTGTGCTTGCTCAGCACCGCGAACAGCTCGCCGGTCATGAAGGTGTCGAAATGAGTGATGCAGCCGCCCATCACCTCGACCCATTTGGAATGGCTGCCGGGCAGGCCGATCAGGACCTCGGCCTCAAGGCCTTGCAGCACGCCCAGCACCTGGGTTTCTTCGCCACGCATCACATTGGGCAAGCCGACCTGTTCGATAACGCCGGGCACGATATGCACCTCCACACCGCGCAGGCTGCGCAGGCTGCGCACTGTGTGGAGCGCCTGGCCCAGGCTGGCAACATCGACTGGGGTATTGCGATAGGCCGCCTCGCTCCAACCCTGGGCGCTGCCCACCATGCCGCAGGCGATTACCGGCAAGTTGGGCTCGGCGTCGAGCCAATCGCCGCAGGCGGCATCGAACGCCAACTCGAAGCCATCGCTGCAGCGAACGCCGGCAATCTCCCGCGGTTCGCTGGGCAGGTGCATGATGCCGAACGCCAGCGAGCGCTGTTCCAACACCTCGGCAGCCGAGCCGAGTTTATAAGCACGAAGGGAGCTGGTCCCCCAGTCGAGCGCGATCAATTGCGCCTGCATCGCTTCACCTGAAATGAGTGGGTGCTGAAAAAAGCAGATGGGCGAATATAAACCTATGACTGGCGATATCTCAATATATAAATAACAGTCCCATATATTGGGTAAATACGTAAAAAATCCCGTCGCCTTTGCACAAGGGAACGGGATTCGTCTGGATAGTGGTTAAAAAATAGACAGGTCCAGTTCGCGCATTGCGCCCATCCAGATCGCGTAATCGGTGTGATCCTTCAAGTCATCGCCGGTTTCAGGGTGCAGAAACACCACCAGCCCTTCGCGATGCAACGCCAGCCACGGCAGCACCACGCCGATGTATTCCGGCTCGAATGCCAGTTGGCAGCTCCAGTCAGGGTGCGGGCCCACTGGCCGTTCGTGCACACGGCCCATGCGCAGCGGGAACAGGCGTGCGGCGTCTTCGCACAGGCTGCGCGCCTGGGTGATAGTGCTGGCGTCGAAGTAGATATGGGCGTGATAGCCCTTGATACGTTGCATGGCGAAATCCGGATCCAATATGCCCCGATCCTAGACCGCAATCGACGGCAGGGCCAGCCCGGTCAACGACTGCGCGCTGCTGGCTTGTTCGGCCACCAGCCAGTCGACAAAGCGCTCGACCAACTGCCCGCGGCGTTTGCGCTGGGGCTGCACCACGTAATAGCCGAAGCGCGAGATCACCGTGTCGGTGATCGGTCGGCACAGCCAGTTCTGTTCGAGCAGGTTATCCACCAAATGGCGCCAGCCGATGGCCACGCCCTGACCCGCAATCGCCGCCTGGATCAGCAATGTGTAGTTGTCGAAACGCAGTTGGCCGGGCGTCGGCGCAGTGGTAATGCCCAGCTCGCGAAACACACCGCTCCAGTCGAACCATTGGCTGTTGTTTTCCTGGCGCAGGTGCAGCAGCGGATACTCCGGCAAGGTCTGCACGGTCAGCGCCGTGGCCTGCTCCTTGAGCCATTGCGGGCTGCACACCGGGAACACTTCCTCATTGAACAGCCACAGGCTGTCACCCTGCTTGAAACGACCGTCGCCGAACAACACCGCCACGTCGATATCGCTGCGCAAGGTGGCATGGTTGCGCTCGCTGGTGACCAGGCTCACATCAACTTGCGGGTTGGCCTGGTGGAAGCGATGCAGGCGCGGCATCAGCCAATAGGCGGCGAAGGCGAAGTCGGTGGCCACTTGCAGCACTTCATGCTGGCCCTGTTGGCTGATCGCGCTCAGGCCCTGATTGATGGTCTGCAAACCGCCTTGGACGTGCTCGAACAGCAGAGCCCCGGCGTCGGTCAGTTCGATGCCGCGGTAGATGCGATCAAACAGGCGGATCGCCAGCTGTTCTTCGAGGCGCTTGATTTGCTGGCTGATGGCCGGCTGAGTGGTGCCCAACTCCATCGCGGCGGCGGTGAAGCTGCGATGGCGCGCCGCCGCTTCGAAGGCACGCAGCAGGTCGAGCGACACATCACCGAGGGCTTCATACATAAGCTGTGCTTATCCTAGACATTGCCTTTCATGGGCTTTACCCCATTTTCCATGGGCTGCATGCTCATTCGCATAAACACCGTCTATGGAATGCCGAAGACTCATGAAGCGCAAGAACATTCTTTTCATCATGGCCGATCAGATGGCCGCGCCGATGCTTCCGTTCTACGGACCTTCCCCGATCAAGTTGCCCAACCTGAGCCGCCTCGCTGCACAGGGCGTGGTATTCGACGCCGCTTATTGCAACAGCCCCCTGTGCGCGCCGTCACGTTTCACCCTGGTCAGTGGCCAGTTGCCGAGCAAGATCGGCGCCTACGACAACGCGGCGGATTTCCCCGCCGATGTGCCGACTTACGCCCATTACTTGCGTCGCCTGGGCTACCGCACCGCACTGTCCGGCAAGATGCACTTCTGCGGGCCAGACCAACTGCACGGTTACGAAGAACGCCTGACCAGCGACATCTACCCCGCCGACTATGGCTGGGCGGTGAATTGGGATGAACCGGACGTGCGCCCCACCTGGTATCACAACATGTCCTCGGTGCTGCAAGCCGGGCCGTGCGTGCGCACCAACCAGCTGGATTTCGACGAAGAGGTGGTGTTCAAGGCCCAACAGTATTTGTTCGACCATATCCGTGAAGACGGCGACCAGCCGTTCTGCCTGACCGTGTCGATGACTCACCCACACGACCCGTACACCATTCCCAAACCGTTCTGGGACCTGTACGACGACAGCGACATCCCATTGCCTACGACGCCAGCCCAGGTCGACCTCGACCCGCACTCCCAGCGCCTGCTCAAGGTGTATGACCTGTGGGACAAGCCGCTGCCGCTGGACAAGATCCGCGATGCCCGCCGCGCCTACTTCGGCGCGTGCAGCTACATCGACAGCAACGTCGGCAAACTCCTGCAGACGCTGGAAGACACCGGCCTTGCCGATGACACCATCATCATCTTCTCCGGCGACCACGGCGACATGCTCGGCGAGCGCGGCCTCTGGTACAAAATGCACTGGTTTGAAATGGCCGCCCGCGTGCCGCTGCTGGTCAGTGCGCCGGGCCAGTTTGCCGCTGGCCGCGTGTCCCGGGCCGTCTCGACGGCCGACCTGTTGCCGACACTGGTGGAACTGGCCGGCGGCGAGCTGGACCCGCGTTTGCCGCTGGACGGCCGCTCACTGGTCCCGCACTTGCAGGGGCTGGGCGGGCACGACGAAGTGTTCGGCGAATACATGGCCGAAGGCACCATCAGCCCGCTGATGATGATTCGCCGTGGCGCTTACAAGTTCATCTACAGCGAAGACGACCCTTGTCTACTGTTCGATGTGCACAACGACCCGCACGAGCGGGAGAACCTCAGCCAGTCACCGGAACACCGGCCACTGTTCGAGGCGTTTTTGCGTGAGGCGCGGGCCAAATGGGACATCCCGGCGATCCACCAACAGGTGCTCGCCAGCCAACGCCGTCGTCGCCTGGTGTTTGAGGCGCTGACCCAGGGCAAGCTGAAGAGCTGGGACCACCAGCCACTGGTAGACGCCAGTCAGCAATACATGCGCAACCATATCGACCTCGACGATCTGGAGCGCAAGGCACGTTATCCACAACCCTGCCAAAACCAATAAAACTAAGGGGAAGGCCATGCAAAAGTTATCCACCGTGTTGAGCGTTGCACTGCTAGCGTTTAGCAGCGCCGGCGCCTATGCGGACTCAAGCTGCGATACCGTGAAGATGGCCGATCCGGGCTGGAGTGATATCGCCGCCACCAATGCCATCACCGGTTTTCTGTTAAACGGCATGGGCTACAAGGCCAAAGTCGACACCCTGGCGGTGCCAATTACGTTTGGCGGGCTCAAGGACGGCCAGGTGGATGTGTTCCTGGGTAACTGGATGCCGGCGCAGCAGGGCTTCTATGACAAGTTCGTGGCCAACGGCGATGTGGTGCAACTGGCGAAAAACCTCGACGGCACCCAGTTCACCCTCGCCGTCCCGGACTACGTATGGGACGCCGGGGTGCATGATTTTGCCGACTTGAACACGTTTGCGGACAAGTTCGACAAAAAGATCTACGGCATCGGCTCCGGTGCGCCGGCGAATATCTCGCTGCAGGAAATCATCAAAAAGAACGACTTCGACCTGGGCAAGTGGAAGCTGATCGAGTCGAGTGAGCAGGCGATGCTGGCTGAGGTATCACGCGCGGTGAAGAAACAGCGTTTCGTCACCTTCCTCGGCTGGACGCCGCACCCGATGAACGTGCAGTTGAAAATGCATTACCTCAAGGGTGGCGAGAAGTACTTCGGTGACAAAGGCAGCGTGTTTACCCTGACCCGCAAGGGTTATGCACAGGCCTGCCCGAATGTCGGGAAGCTGCTGACCAACCTGAGTTTTACCCAGGACATGGAAAACAGCATCATGGCTGAAGTGGTGAATAAAAAAGTCAGCAATGCTGATGCCGCCAAGGCATGGATCAAGGCGAACCCGGCGGTGCTGGATAAATGGCTCGATGGCGTAAAAACCGTGGATGGCCAGGATGCGTTAGCGGCGGTAAAAGCCAAACTCTAAAGCCAAACGCTAATCCCTGTGGGAGCTGGCTTGCCTGCGATAGCATCACCGCGGTGTATCAGTAATACCGAGGTGCCTGGATCGCAGACAAGCCAGCTCCCACAGGGGTCGGTGTGGACTGATACTCTGAGCTAACCCTTTCTACCGAGTTTGCGATGCCCCGGCTCAACCGCCATACACTCTTCCCCTTCCTCGCCTGGCTCCCGCGCCAAACCCGCGCCAGTGTCGGCCGGGACGCGATGGTCGGCCTCAGCGGCGCGGTACTCGCCTTGCCGCAGTCGATTGCCTACGCGCTGATCGCCGGCCTGCCACCCGAATACGGCTTGTACGCCGCGATTATTCCGGTGCTGATCGCCTGCCTCTGGGGTTCCTCCTGGCACCTGATCTGCGGCCCTACAGCGGCAATTTCCATCGTGCTCTACGCCAGTATCAGTCCCTTGGCCGTGCCGGGGTCGCAGGACTACATCACCTTGATCCTGCTGCTGACCTTCCTCGCCGGCGTTTTCCAGTGGTTGCTGGGCATGCTGCGCTTCGGTGCGCTGGTGAATTTCGTCTCCCATTCCGTGGTGCTGGGTTTCACCCTGGGTGCTGCCGTGGTGATTGCATTGGGGCAGTTACCCAACCTGCTGGGGCTGGATTCACCAAGCGAGGCCACGGCGATCAATAGCCTGTTGGCGCTGATCAACCATGCCGGCGAGTGGGACCATGCCTCACTCGCCCTCGGCTTGGGCACCTTGCTGGTGGGCGCTTTGCTCAAGTACCTGGTGCCACGCTGGCCCACGCTATTGATCGCTCTGGCTCTGGGCAGCCTGGCCGCGTGGCTATGGCCGACGATGTTCGGGCAGGTGGCGCGGGTCAGTTCATTCGTGGGCAAACTGCCGCCGTTCAGCCCATTGCCGATGGACCTGGATATGCTCCTGCGCCTGCTGCCCAGCGCCGTGGCGGTGGGCATGCTGGGGCTGGTGACGAGCCTGTCGATTGCCCGCTCGCTGTCGGCGCGCTCGCAGCAGTTACTCGACGCCAATCAGGAAGTCCGGGCGCAGGGTTTATCCAATATCGTGGGCGGATTTTTCTCTGGCTACTTGTCAGCCGGTTCCTTTACGCGGTCCGGCCTCAGCTATGAAGCGGGTGCGTGTTCGCCCTTGGCGGGTGTGTTTTCCGCAGCGTGGGTGGCGCTGTTTGCGCTGTTCGGCGCGGCGTTGATCGCGCACATTCCGATTCCCAGCATGGCCGCGAGCATCCTTTTGATTTGCTGGGGCCTGGTGGACCATCGCGGCATTCGCGCATTGTTTCGCGTGAGCCGTGCCGAGTTTGTGGTGATGAGCCTGACCTGCGTCGCCACCTTGTTGCTGGAGCTGCAGACGGCGATTTACGCGGGGGTGCTGGCGTCGCTGTTTTTCTACCTCAAACGCACGTCGCAACCACGGGTTCAGCAATGGCGTGACGGTGACGAGGATGTATTGCGGGTCGGCGGCTCGATCTTTTTTGGCGCCAGCCATTACCTGCAAGTGCGCCTGCAAAGCCTGCAAGGCGAGCGGGTGGTGATCGAGGCGCAGCAGATCAACTTTATCGACTATTCCGGGGTGGAAATGTTGCACCAGGAGGCGCGGCGCTTGCGGGGGTTAGGGCGTAGTTTGACGCTGCGCCGGGCCCGGCCGCCGGTGGTGGAGGAGTTAAAGAAATTGGAAGGGGCCGACAAGTGCCCCATCCATTTCGAAGACTGAACGCGATTAAAACTGTGGGAGCTGGCTTGCATGCGATGGCGGTGTGTCTGTACCAGATGAGTGAGCTGATGCACCACTACCGCCAGGCAAGCCAGCTCCCACATTAGATCGTCACAAGGTGGGAATCAGTTGGCCGCCAACTGTGTGCGCAACTCGGCCAATACAGGCGCCGAATCCGGGCGCACACCGCGCCACAGGAAGAAGGCTTCCGCTGCTTGCTCCACCAGCATGCCCAGGCCATCCATCGACACCGCTGCGCCCTGCTCAGAGGCCCAGCGGCAGAACGCGGTCGGTTCCTTGGCGTACATCATGTCGTAGCAGAAGGTCTTGCCCGGCTCGATCAGGCTGCCGGCAATCGGCGGTACATCGCCTGACAGGCTGGCGGACGTGGCATTGATGATCACGTCCACCGGCTCACGCAGCCAGTCGAAACCGCTGGCAGACACCGGGCCCAGGTCGTCGAACAGCTCGGCAAGCAACTCGGCTTTTTCCACCGTCCGATTGGCGATGATCAGCGAAGCCGGTTGCTCAGCCAGCAATGGCTCCAGCGCCCCGCGTACTGCGCCACCGGCGCCCAGCAGCAGGATGCGTTTACCTTTCAGGCTCAACCCGGCGTTCACCGTCAGGTCCCGCACAAGGCCCGCACCGTCAGTGTTATCGCCGAGCAGGCCGCCATCGGCCAACTTACTCAAGGTGTTCACCGCCCCGGCGCGCTGAGCGCGTTCGGTCAGGCGAGTGGCCAGGCGATACGCGTCTTCCTTGAACGGTACGGTGACGTTGGCGCCACGGCCTTGCTGAAAAAACTCACGGGCACAGCCGGTGAAATCCTCCAGCGGCGCGAGCAGGGTGCTGTAGTCCAATTGCTCACCGGTTTGCTCGGCGAACATACGGTGAATCAGCGGCGACTTGCTGTGGCCGATGGGGTTGCCGAAGACGACATAACGGTCCATCAGACAGCCGCCTTGGGCGCAACGATGCCGAGCCAGTCGCGATCTTGCAGGAAGTAATCGGTGAGGCGCGCTTCTTCGCTGCCAGCCTCGGCCTTCCAGTCGTAGCTCCAGCGCACCTGCGGCGGCAGCGACATCAGGATCGACTCGTTACGGCCGCCCGATTGCAGGCCAAACAGCGTGCCACGGTCGTAGACGAGGTTGAACTCGACATAGCGCCCACGGCGGAACTCCTGGAAGTGACGCTGCTGCTCGGTGTAGGCGGCGGCCTTGCGGCGCTGCACGATCGGCAGGTAGGCGTCGATGTAGGCGTCGCCGATGGCGCGGATGAAGGCGAAGCAGGTGTCGAAGTCCCACTCGTTCAAATCATCGAAGAACAGGCCGCCAATACCGCGTGGCTCATTGCGATGTTTGATGTGGAAGTAGGTGTCGCACCAGGCCTTGTAGCGCGAGTACACATCCGCACCGAACGGCGCACAGGCCTGCTCGGCCACGCGGTGCCAATGGATACAGTCTTCTTCATTGCCGTAGTACGGCGTGAGGTCGAAGCCACCACCGAACCACCACACCGGCTCTTCGCCTTCTTTTTCGGCGATGAAAAAGCGCACGTTGGCGTGGGACGTCGGCACATGGGGGTTGTGCGGATGGATCACCAGCGACACGCCGAGGGCTTCAAACCCACGGCCGGCCAGCTCAGGACGATGCGCGCTGGCGGACGGTGGGAGGCCGCTGCCAAACACGTGGGAAAAGTTAACGCCGCCTTTTTCGATCACCGAACCGTTTTCGATCACACGGGTGCGACCGCCGCCGCCCGCAGGCCGGGTCCAGGCGTCTTCGATAAAGCGAGTGTCCGTCTCAAAGGTTTCCAGGGCGCTGCAAATGCGGTCTTGCAGGTCGAGCAGGTAGGCTTTAACAGCCTCGGTGCGGGTAGTCATGGCATCACCTTGAATCGGGCAAAGCTACGCGAGGCCATTGGGCGTCGGCGGCAAATGGGCGCACAGGATACCACCGCACTCCAGTAAGCCGCAGTTGACGAAGATCAAGCTTAGGAGTCCGATAGAGGGCTACGCGAATCGACCTCAGGAGAAGTGCAGATGGCCAAACGTATCCAGTTCCGTGCCCATGGCGGCCCCGAAGTGCTTGAGTATGTGGACTACACCCCGGCAGAACCGGGCCCTCAGCAGGTTCGCGTGCGCAACGAGGCCATCGGCCTGAACTTCATCGACACCTACTTCCGCAGCGGTCTCTATGCGCCGCCAGCCCTGCCATCGGGCCTGGGCGCAGAAGGTGCCGGTGTGGTGGATGCGGTGGGCAGCGAGGTCACCCAGTTCAAGGTCGGTGACCGCGTGGCCTACGGCAGTGGCCCACTTGGCGCCTACAGCGAGCTGCATGTATTGCCCGCCGCCAACCTGGTGCACCTGCCGGATGAGATCAGCTTCGAACAAGCCGCCGGCGCCATGCTCAAAGGCCTGACCGTGCAGTACCTGCTGCGCCAGACCTACGAGTTGAAGGGTGGCGAAACCATTCTGTTCCACGCCGCTGCCGGTGGCGTGGGCTCCCTGGCCTGCCAATGGGCCAAGGCTTTGGGCGTTAAGTTGATCGGTACCGTGAGCTCCCCGGAAAAAGCCGCCCTGGCCAAATCTCTCGGTGCCTGGGAAACCATCGACTACAGCAAGGAAAACGTCGCACAACGCGTACTGGAATTGACCGACGGCAAAAAAGTGCCTGTGGTGTACGACGGCGTCGGCAAGGACACGTGGCTGACCTCGCTGGACAGCGTGGCGCCGCGTGGGCTGGTGGTGAGTTTTGGCAATGCGTCAGGCGCTGTGGAAGGGGTGAACCTGGGCATTCTGGCCGCGAAGGGCTCGCTGTATGTCACCCGGCCGACCTTGGCGACCTATGCCAGCAATCCAAAAGACTTGCAGACCATGGCCGATGACCTGTTCTCGATGATCAAGAGCGGCAAGGTGCGCATTGATATCAACCAGCGGTTTTCGCTGGCTGAGGCGGCGAAGGCGCAGACGGAATTGTCGGGCCGGCGGACGACGGGGTCGACCATTCTGTTGCCGTAAGGCGACTGATCTACCGGGGCTGTGAGGGCCTCATCGCGGGCAAGCCCGCTCCCACATTTTGATCGGATTCCAACTGAAGGAACGCGATCGAATGTGGGAGCGGGCTTGCCCGCGATGGCCACGCCTCGGTATCAGGAGGGCCGCACAACCTCGCCTGTCGCCAAATCGCGAATCAGGCTTGGGTTCTTGCGCCCACCCAGGGCGCCGCCCAATACCCGATCAACCTGGCCACGGAAGTACTGCTCCACACGAAGCCGCGTGCGTGCTGCCGGGCGGCCCTGCGGGTTGGCCGACGTGGAAATCAGCGGCCCGACCAATGAGCATAAATCCCGCACCAGCGGATGATCGCTGACCCGCAAGGCGACTGTGTCGTGCACACCTGTCACCCATTCAGGCAGCAAGTCCTGATGGGGAACCAACCAGGTATTCGGCCCAGGCCAAGTGCTGGCCATGCGCTCGATCCAGGTGTCCGGGAAATCTTCAAAAAGAAAATCGAACTGGCGAATATTGTCCGCCACCAGGATCAGCCCCTTGTCCACCGACCGATTCTTGATCGCCAGCAATCGGTCCACCGCCTCTTCATTCCACGGGTCGCAGCCAAGGCCCCAGACCGCTTCGGTCGGGTAGGCGATCACCGCGCCTGCGCGAATTTCTCGTGCGGTTTCCAGCACACGCCACCTGTTGACCATTGCTCACTCTCCGAACTAAAGCTCTGCGCAGTTTACCGATGTTCTTTACAAAACCTAGCAGCGCGCAAGCCACCGCCCGCTTTCACAGATCACCTGGCCTTCGAGCTCAAGCTCGGTAAGGGCCGCCAGCACGTGGGACAAGGGTCGCCCGCTGGCAATCGCCAGAGCCTCGCTGGTATGAGGCGCGGCATGCAGCAGCGCTACCAGCGGGTGAGCCACCGGCATCGGTGCCGGGCGAGACAAGGCCTGCCAGCCGCGCAACCCTTCAAGAATATGCTCGATGGACTCGACCAACGTCGCACCATCGCGAATCAACTGATGACAGCCCTTGGCGCCCGGATGATGGATGGAGCCGGGGATCGCATACACCTCACGCCCCTGCTCGGCGGCGAGCTTTGCAGTGATCAGCGAGCCGCTGGCCATGCTGGCTTCCACCACCAGCACCCCCAGCGACAGGCCACTGATGATCCGGTTGCGCCGTGGAAAGTTAGCGGCCTGGGGCGCGGCGTCCAGCGGAAACTCGGAAACCACCGCGCTACCTTCGGCAATCATCGCGGCTGCGAGCTGCCGGTGTCGCTGTGGATAAAAATTTTCCAGGCCGGTGCCAAGCACGCCGATTGTCTGCCCGCCGACGTCCAATGCCGCTTGATGCGCAGCGCCGTCAATGCCCAAGGCCAACCCGCTGGTGATGACAAAACCGGCGCTCGCCAGGCTGCGGGAAAAGGCGGCGGCCGTGTCCAGCCCGGGTCTGGAAGCGCGCCGACTGCCGACCATGGCCAACTGCGGTTTTTCCAGGATTTTGGGGTCGCCGGCGACGAACAATAACGGTGGGGCGTCGTCAATCTGCGCAAGCAAGGCAGGGTACTCAGGTTGGTCCCACATCAGTAAATGCTGGGCGGGATGCTCCAACCACGCGAGCGCGTCACTGGCGCTGTCACGGATTTGTGGGCTGCGTCGGGCATCCGCACTGCCAGGCGGTAACCCGAGGGAGCGCCAGGCACTGGCAGGCGCACTGATAGCCTTTGAGGCAGAACCGAATGCTTCGATCAACACACGAAAACGCTTGGGGCCCAGTTCTGGCAGCCTGTGCAAGCGTAGTCGGGCTTCCAGTTCTGACGGGGAAATTTCATGGCTGTTTGTCGGATACATTTGATCATCCTTGATCGGAACAAGCTGTGGATAACTCTGTTGGTAACTTATTTAGCAGGCTATTTATTGTGTTTGTTGGGCAGTCTCAAAACGGTCCATCACCGCCAGCGACCTTGAAGCGCTGAGAACCAGGCCATAACTGAGCTTTTCATAGGTGCGGAACACCTGCAGGGTGCCGGCGCGCTCATCAGGAAGTTTCGTCAAAGCGCCGCTGAGGACATCCCTTACGGTGGCGCCCTGCTTGATCACCGTGAGCACTTGGCCTTCGACCAGGCCGTCGCGGCGGCCCTTGTTCAAGGTGACGGAGTCCAACACGCCGATCTGGGTCACGCCTTTGGGAACGTCGATGATGTGCCCTTTGATAAGGGCCGCGGGGTGCGGCGGCGTTTGCAGCCTGGACAACTCGACGCCAGGTTCGGCGCGCAGCAATCGGTCGCCTGGGCGGACTTCCTGGGTCACTCGCTGCACTGCAAGGGTGGTGAGGTCGCCGGCCATCAAAAACCGCGCGGTGCCGATGTCGTCGGCGTTGACCCCCAGCAGTTCCTGGGTGTCCGGGTCGGTGTAAACCTTGCCTCGGCGAAAGATTCCATAGCTTGGCTGGACCGGGTCCAGGTTGCCCCTGGCGTGCACACGTTCGCCATTGGCGCCCAGCACTCGACCCGCCTCGGCCGCAACAATATAAGGGGCGTTATCCAGATCCTGAGGCGTATCGAGGATGCGGTTATGCAGCAAAAAGCGCTGTATGGCCTGTTGCGCCGCTTGATTGAGGCGCTGTTCGGGCGGTTTCAGCAGCGCCATGGTGAGCGGCGCCCACAGCAGCAAGACGAGTAGCGATTTCCTCATGGGGTGAATCTCCTTTATTATGTACGTTCGCGTGAAATGCCATAGCCTTCGCGGCTTTCGAACCTTTCACACCGGCTGTCTGGGTCCATCCCACCGCCGATTTGCCTCTACCTCACATGTGCAGCAATTACGCTTATGGCTATTTTGAACATCCTCGAATTCCCCGACTCGCGCCTGCGCACGATCGCCAAACCGGTGGCCGTAGTGGACGACAAGGTTCGTCAGTTGGTCGATGACATGTTTGAAACAATGTATGAAGCCCCGGGCATCGGCCTCGCCGCGACCCAGGTCAACGTGCATCAGCGCGTCGTGGTCATGGACCTGTCGGAAGATCGCAGCGAGCCTCGGGTGTTTATCAACCCCGAGTTCGAACCGCTGACCGAGGAGATGGGCGAATACCAGGAGGGCTGCCTCTCGGTGCCGGAGTTCTACGAGAACGTCGAACGCCCGGTGCGCGTGAAGATCAAAGCCCTGGACCGTGACGGCAAGCCCTACGAGCTGATCGCAGAGGGCCTGCTGGCGGTGTGCATTCAGCACGAATGCGACCACCTCAACGGCAAACTGTTTGTCGATTACCTGTCCACGCTTAAACGCGACCGGATCAAGAAGAAGCTGGAAAAAAAGCATCGCCAGCAAGCTTGATGCCCTTCTTCCAAAGGCTTGCTGCGGCAAGCCTTTTTCTTTTGTGACTGTTTTTAACCGAGAACTCCCATGACCGAGCCACTGCGCATTGTTTTTGCCGGCACTCCTGAATTTGCCGCCGAACACCTAAAGGCCCTGCTTGCCAGCCCTTATGACATCGTCGCGGTGTACACCCAGCCGGATCGCCCGGCCGGTCGCGGGCAAAAACTGATGCCGAGCCCGGTCAAGCAGCTGGCGCTTGAGCACAACATTGCCGTGCTGCAACCACCGACCCTGCGTAACACCGATGCCCAGGCAGAGCTGGCCGCGTTGAAGCCAGACCTGCTGGTGGTCGTGGCCTATGGCTTGATCCTGCCTCAGGCAGTGCTGGATATTCCGCGCCTGGGCTGCATCAACAGCCATGCTTCGCTGCTGCCACGCTGGCGCGGTGCGGCGCCGATCCAGCGCGCCGTGGAAGCCGGTGACAGCGAAAGCGGCGTGACCGTGATGCGCATGGAGGCGGGTCTGGACACCGGCCCGATGCTGCTCAAAGTCACCACCCCGATCACCGGCGAAGACACCGGCGGCAGCCTGCACGACCGCTTGGCCGAGATGGGCCCACCTGCCGTGCTCCAGGCCATCGCCGGCCTGGCTGCCGGCACCCTGGAAGGCGAAGTGCAGGACGACAGCCTTGCCACTTACGCGCACAAACTGAACAAAGACGAAGCGCGTATCGACTGGAGCCGCCCGGCCGTGGAGCTGGAACGCTTGGTGCGCGCGTTCAATCCATGGCCGATCTGCCACAGCACCCTCAGCGGTGAAGCCTTGAAAGTGTTGGCCGCCACCTTGGCTGACGGCAAAGGCGCTCCCGGTGAAATCATCGGTGCCAGCAAGGAAGGCCTGCTGGTCGCCTGCGGAGAGCAGGCGTTGTGTCTGACGCGTCTGCAATTGCCCGGTGGCAAAGCGCTTAATTTCAGCGATTTGTTCAACAGCCGTCGTGAGAAATTCGCCCTGGGCACGGTTCTCGGGGCGGTCGCTCAATGAACCCGCGTCTGGCCGCCGCCAAGGCCCTCGCCGCCGTCCTCAACGGCAAGGCTTCGTTGAACAGTTCGCTGCCTACGCAAATGGATAAAGTCGAAGACCGCGATCGCGGCTTCACCCAGGACCTGGCGTTTGGTACGGCCCGTTGGCAGCCACGCTTGTCGGCGCTGGCGGCCAAGCTGCTGCAAAAGCCATTCAAGGCGGCCGATGCCGACGTGGAAGCGCTGCTGCTGGTCGGCCTGTATCAGTTGCTCTACACCCGCGTGCCGGCCCACGCCGCCATCGGTGAAACCGTTGGTTGCGCCGACAAACTGAAAAAGCCCTGGGCCAAAGCCCTGCTCAATGCCGTGCTACGCCGTGCTCAGCGCGAGAGCGAAGCGCTGCTGGCCGAACTGGAACACGACCCCGTGGTGCGCACCGCGCACCCGCGCTGGCTGCAAAAGTCCTTGAAAGCCTTCTGGCCTGAACAATGGGAAGCCATTTGCGCGGCCAACAATGCACATCCGCCGATGATTTTGCGGGTTAACCGCCGTCATCACAGCCGTGACGCTTACCTGCAATTGCTCACCGAGGCCGGCATCAGCGCCACACCGTGTGTGTATAGCCCTGATGGCATCGTGCTGGAAGCCGCCGCCGACGTACGCAGCCTGCCGGGCTTTGCCGAAGGCTGGATCAGCGTGCAGGACGAAGCCGCGCAACTGGCCGCCGACCTGCTCGACCTGGCGCCAGGCCAGCGCGTACTCGACGCCTGCTGCGCGCCAGGCGGTAAGACTTGTCACATTCTGGAAGTCGAAAAAGACCTCGCCGGTGTGGTCGCCGTCGACCTGGAAGCCAAGCGCCTGGTGCGCGTACGCGAAAACCTCGCGCGCCTGGGCCTGAGTGCCGACCTGATCGCCGCCGACGGTCGCGACACTGCCACCTGGTGGGACGGCAAACCGTTCCAGCGCATCCTGCTGGATGCGCCATGCTCCGCCACCGGCGTCATCCGTCGCCACCCGGACATCAAGCTGACCCGCCAGCCCGACGACATCGCCGCCCTGGCCGTACTGCAAGGCGAACTGCTCGACGCCATGTGGCCGACCCTCGAAGTTGGCGGCATCCTGCTTTACGCCACCTGCTCCACTTTGCCCACCGAAAACACAGAGGTGATCGAAGCCTTCCTCGCCCGCAACAGCGGCGCGCGCGAGCTGGACCTCGCTACAACGGCCGGCATCAAGCAGCCCCACGGCCGCCAATTGCTTGCACAGGAAGGCGGACACGATGGCTTCTACTACGCCAAACTGATCAAGATTGCCGCCGCACGCGGCTGAATGGGTTTAAGGGAGTGACCGGATGAAAATCATCATCCTTGGAGCTGGGCAGGTCGGCGGCACGCTGGCTGAACATTTGGCCAGCGAAGCCAACGACATCACCGTGGTCGACACCGATGCCGAGCGCCTGCGCAACCTCGGTGACCGCCTGGACATCCGCACCGTGCAAGGCCGCGCGTCATTCCCGACGGTGCTGCGCCAGGCGGGTGCCGACGATGCCGACATGCTGGTGGCCGTCACCAATAGCGACGAAACCAACATGGTCGCCTGCCAGGTCGCCCACACTCTGTTCCACACCCCAACCAAAATCGCCCGCGTACGTGAGGCGGCTTACCTGACTCGTGCAGGGCTTTTCGACAACGACGCGATTCCGGTGGACGTGTTGATCAGCCCCGAGCAAGTCGTGACCCACTACATCAAGCGCCTGATCGAAATCCCCGGTGCTTTGCAGGTGATCGACTTTGCCGAGGGCAAGGCGCAACTGGTGGCGGTTAAGGCTTACTACGGCGGCCCGCTGGTGGGCCAGCAACTGCGCCAACTGCGCGAGCACATGCCGAATGTGGAAACCCGCGTAGCGGCGATTTTCCGTCGCGATCGGCCGATTCTGCCCCAGGGCGATACGGTGATCGAAGCGGACGACGAAGTATTTTTCATAGCCGCCAAAGCGAATATTCGCGCGGTCATGAGCGAAATGCGCCGCCTGGATGAGACCTACAAGCGCATCGTCATCGCCGGCGGCGGGCAGATCGGCGAGCGTTTGGCGGAGGCGATCGAAAGCCGCTACCAGGTGAAGATCATCGAGATGAACCCGGCACGCTGCCGGCATTTGTCCGACACCCTCGACAGCACCGTCGTACTGCAAGGCAGCGCCTCAGACCGCGACCTATTGATGGAAGAGAACATCGCCGATGCCGATATCTTCCTGGCCCTGACCAACGATGACGAGGCCAACATCATGTCCTCGCTCTTGGCCAAGCGGCTGGGGGCCAAGAAGGTGATGACCATCATCAACAACCCGGCCTATGTCGACCTGATCCAGGGCGGCGATATCGACATCGCCATCAGCCCTCAGTTGGCCACCATTGGCACTTTGCTCGCCCACGTGCGCCGTGGCGATATCGTCAGCGTGCACTCCCTGCGCCGGGGCGCAGCGGAAGCCATTGAGGCGATTGCGCATGGTGATTCAAAGTCGAGCAAGGTCATCGGCAAGGCCATCCGCGATATCGGCCTGCCGCCGGGCACCACCATCGGCGCGATCATTCGTGACGAAGAGGTGATCATCGCCCACGACGATACGGTGATCGCCACGGGTGACCATGTGATTCTGTTCCTGGTGGATAAAAAACATATCCGCGATGTGGAGAAGTTGTTCCACGTGGGGTTGAGCTTTTTCTGATCAACACATTCAGCTGAGCCTGCGGCCGTCATCGCGGGCAAGCCCGCTCCCACAGGTAATCGGATAGCTGCTGTGGGAGCGGGTTTGCCCTCGGTGCGTTATTGAAACCCCTACCTAGCTAAAGGATGCACAGCCATGCTCGAATCCCTGGAAAAAATGCTCGCCACGGGTGTGGATAATTCACTGCTGCGCTTTGGCTTGGGCAAGGGTTATCTGGACGTGAAGGACAACGCCAAGGCGGCGGAGCATCTGCAAAAATGCGTCGAGTTTGACCCGAAGTATTCGGCGGCATGGAAGTTGTTGGGCAAGGCGCAGCAAGGGCTGGGGGATAATGCGGCAGCACGGCAGGCGTGGGAAAAGGGTATCGAAGCGGCCCTGGCGCATGGCGACAAGCAGGCCGAGAAAGAGATGACGGTGTTTCTGAAGAAACTTGATCGCCAGGCCTAAGCGGAACCCCTGTGGGAGCTGGCTTGCCTGCGATGCGGGCGACTCGGTCTTTCAGTCAGATCGAGGTGATGCCATCGCAGGCAAGCCAGCTCCTACATTAGATCTACATTGATTTATAGATCTATGAGCATCAATACCACCGCGCCTCACCGGGCGGGCGTTTCTTGAAGCGCTTCATGCTCCACATGTACTGGCTCGGGTAGGCGCCGACATAGCGCTCCACCACCTTGCTCATCGCCGCGCAGGACGTGGCGGTGTCGGTGCTGTACATATCTTCCGGCGCCGCTTCCAAAATCACTTTGTAACCCGAGCCGTCCGGCAGTCGCAGGGCATGCAGGAACACGCCCACGGCTTTGTGGCCCGCGAGCATGTTAGGCACGAACTTGCTGGTCAGCGCCTGGGTAGCAAAGAACGGCACGAAGATGCCTGCCGATTCCGCCGGCTCCGGGTCGGCGGGAATGCCCACCTGACCACCTTTGCGCACTTCCTTGATGACGCTGAGAATGCCTTCCTTGGTCGACGCGGCTACTCGGTTACCCAACTGCACCCGCTGTTTGCGCAACAAATCGTCCACCGCTTTCAGCTTCGGCGGTCGGTAGAAGATGATCGGTTTGCACTGGCTGCAATAGAAGTGGTTCAACACTTCCCAGTTACCCAGGTGGCTGGTGATGCCGACCACGCCTTTGCCCGAGGCCAATGCTTCATGCAGCACCTCCAGGCCTTCGACTTCACGCACCAGGTCGATGGAACGCTGGGCGGGCCAGATCCAGGCGCAGGCGCTTTCAGTCAGGGACTTACCGATATCCATGAGGCTCTGGCCGACCAGGCGCTCGCGTGCGGCGGGGTCCATGTCGGGGAAGCATTTGGACAGGTTGATCCGCACCGTCTCGCGGGAACGGTTGGGGGTTTTCCACATGATCCAGCCAATCGCCGTGCCGACCGCTTGAACCGCGCGCCAGGGCAATAGGGCAAACAACCGAAGAGCGCCTACCAGCAAGGCGCCTTTAAACTTTTCCACAGGTCACTCCTGATCGTGTGTGGTGCGCAAAGCCGCCATTCTAACCGGCGTTGGCCAAGTCCGCGTAACGGTCGCAGTCTTGAGTGTGGTCCATGACCATGCCCGAGGCCTGCATGAACGCGTAGCAAATGGTCGGCCCGACGAACGTGAAACCGGCTTTTTTCAGAGCTCTGCTCATGGCTTCAGCCTCTGGCGTAATAGCCGGGACTTGGCTGCGATCCTTGAAGTGATTGACCTTGGGCACGCCGCCGACAAACGACCAGAGCAAGCCAACCGGGTCTTCCAGGGCCAGCCAGGCAGCGGCGTTGCGGCGGGTGGCGTTGAGCTTGAGGCGATTGCGTACGATGCCAGGGTCGAGCATCAACGCTTCGATCTCAGCGTCGGTCAGTCGCGCCAAACGCTGGGCATCAAAACCGAACAAGACCTTCCGATAATGCTCGCGTTTGCGTAAAACGGTGATCCAGGAAAGGCCCGCCTGGAACCCTTCGAGCAAAAGCAACTCGAACAGACCCTGCGCATCGCGCAGCGGCGTTCCCCACTCCTGATCGTGATAAGCCATGTACAGCGGATCTTCAGAACACCAAAAGCAGCGTGGCATAAGGCTCCAGGGGATGGTGGCGCGGCCGAATCGGGTATACTCCCGCTCTTTAAATCGCAGCCCAAGTAACAGGTGAATTTCGTGAGCCAGCCTACGCCAGCCGTGCGTACCTTCCAAGACTTGATCCTCGCCCTCCAGCAATACTGGGCCGAGCAAGGTTGTGTGGTACTTCAGCCCTACGATATGGAAGTAGGCGCCGGCACTTTCCACACCGCTACCTTCCTGCGGGCCATCGGCCCGGAAACCTGGAACGCCGCTTATGTGCAGCCCAGTCGTCGCCCGACTGACGGCCGCTACGGCGAAAACCCGAACCGTCTGCAGCACTACTACCAGTTCCAGGTGGTATTGAAGCCGAACCCGGACAACTTCCAGGAGCTGTACCTGGGCTCGCTGAAACATGTCGGCCTGGACCCGCTGGTACACGACATCCGTTTCGTCGAAGACAACTGGGAATCGCCAACCCTCGGCGCCTGGGGCCTGGGCTGGGAAGT
Source organism: Pseudomonas sp. O39 (assembly GCF_045447295.1). Taxonomy (NCBI): domain Bacteria; kingdom Pseudomonadati; phylum Pseudomonadota; class Gammaproteobacteria; order Pseudomonadales; family Pseudomonadaceae; genus Pseudomonas; species Pseudomonas sp. O39. The sequence continues at coordinate 8,600 of NZ_JBJGXV010000019.1, read as the reverse complement.
CTGGCTCAACGGCATGGAAGTGACGCAGTTCACTTACTTCCAGCAAGCCGGCGGCATCGAGTGCTACCCGGTGACCGGCGAGATCACTTACGGTCTCGAGCGCCTGGCCATGTACCTGCAAGGCGTGGACTCGGTCTACGACCTGGTGTGGGCTGACGGCCCGTTCGGCAAAGTGACCTACGGTGACGTGTTCCACCAGAACGAGGTTGAGCAGTCCACCTACAACTTCGAACACGCCAACGTCGAGAAGCTGTTCGAACTGTTCGACTTCTATGAAAGCGAAGCCAAGCGCCTGATCGAACTCGACCAGCCGCTGCCGTTGCCAAGCTATGAAATGGTGTTGAAGGCGTCCCATACCTTCAACCTGCTGGACGCCCGTCGTGCCATCTCGGTAACCGCGCGCCAGCAATACATCCTGCGTGTACGCACCCTGGCGCGTTCCGTCGCCCAAGCCTACCTGCTGGCTCGCGCCAAGCTGGGCTTCCCGATGGCTACCCCGGACCTGCGTGATGAAGTGTTGGCTAAGCTGGAGGCTGCACAATGAGTGCTCAAGATTTCCTGGTTGAACTGGGCACCGAAGAGCTGCCACCCAAGGCACTGAATACCCTGGCCGACGCGTTCCTGGCCGGTATCGAAAAAGGCCTGCAAACCGCCGGCTTGAAGTTCGCTGCAAAGAAAGTCTACGCCGCGCCACGTCGCCTGGCCGTGTTGCTGACCGCGCTGGAAACCCAGCAGCCGGACCGCAGCATCAACCTCGACGGCCCGCCGCGTCAGGCGGCTTTTGACGCTGAAGGTAACCCGACTCAAGCGGCCCTTGGTTTCGCCAAGAAGTGCGGCGTCGAGCTGAGCGAGATCGACCAGAGCGGCCCGAAACTGCGGTTCAGCCAGGTCATCACCGGCAAGCCGACCGCCAGCCTGTTGCCCACTATTGTTGAAGACTCGCTGAACGACCTGCCGATCCCCAAGCGCATGCGCTGGGGTGCTCGCAAGGAAGAATTCGTACGCCCGACCCAATGGCTGGTGATGCTGCTCGGTGACCAAGTCATCGACTGCACGATCCTGGCTCAGAAGGCTGGCCGTGATTCGCGCGGTCACCGCTTCCACCATCCAGAAGCGGTGCGCATCACCTCGCCCGCCAACTATGCCGCTGACCTGCGCGCCGCTTATGTACTGGCCGATGCCAATGAGCGTCGTGAGCTGATCAGCAAGCGCACCGAAGAACTGGCGCGCCTGCAGGAAGGCACCGCCATCGTGCCGCCAAGCCTGCTCGACGAAGTGACCGCGCTGGTTGAATGGCCGGTGCCGCTGGTGTGCTCGTTCGAAGAGCGTTTCCTCGATGTGCCGCAAGAAGCCCTGATCACCACCATGCAGGACAACCAGAAGTACTTCTGCCTGCTGGACGTTGACGGTAAGTTGCTGCCGCGCTTTATCACCGTGGCCAACATCGAAAGCAAAGACCCGCAGCAGATCATCGCTGGTAACGAGAAAGTCGTTCGCCCGCGCCTGACCGACGCCGAGTTCTTCTTCAAGCAAGACAAGAAGCAGAAGCTCGAAGATTTCAACCTGCGCCTGCAAAACGTGGTGTTCCAGGAAAAACTCGGCAGCGTCTACGACAAGGCTGTGCGTGTTTCCAAACTGGCCGCGTACATTGCGCCGCGCATTGGCGGTGACGCTGCCTGGGCCGCGCGTGCAGGGTTGCTGTCCAAGTGCGACCTGGCCACCGAGATGGTCGGCGAGTTCCCGGAAATGCAAGGTGTTGCCGGTTACTACTACGCCCTCAATGACGGCGAGCCGAACGATGTGGCGCTGGCGCTGAACGAGCAGTACATGCCACGCGGTGCCGGTGCTGAACTGCCGACCACCCTGACCGGTGCGGCCGTGGCCATCGCCGACAAGCTGGACACCCTCGTGGGTATTTTTGGTATCGGCATGCTGCCTACCGGCAGCAAAGACCCGTATGCCCTGCGCCGTGCCGCGCTGGGCGTGCTGCGTATCCTGATCGACAAGAAGCTTGACCTCGACCTGACCCAGGCCGTGGTGTTCGCTGTCGGCCAGTTCGGTGGCAAGGTCAAGCAAGCTGGCCTGGCCGAGCAAGTGCTGGAATTCGTGTTCGACCGCCTGCGTGCGCGTTACGAAGACGAAGGCGTGGACGTTTCCGTCTACCTGTCGGTACGTGCCCTGCAGCCGGGTTCGGCGCTGGACTTCGACCAACGCGTACAAGCCGTTCAGGCGTTCCGCAAACTGCCGGAAGCCGGGGCACTGGCCGCTGTGAACAAGCGTGTGTCGAACCTGTTGAGCAAGGCCGACAACCTCGGCAATGCCGAAGTCGACCCAGGCCTGTTTGCCGATGCCAAGGAGTTCTCGCTGAACTCGGCCATCGCCAAGGCAGAAAACGCAGTGAAACCGCTGCTCGCCGAACGCAACTACGCCGAAGCATTGGCGCGCCTGGCCACCTTGCGTGAGCCGGTGGATGCGTTCTTCGAAGCGGTGATGATCAATGCCGAAGATGCGGGCGTGCGGAAAAACCGCTACGCCATGCTGGCGCGTCTGCGTGGCTTGTTCATCAATATCGCTGACATTTCCGTACTGGGCTGATCATGTTGAAACTGCTGATTCTCGATCGGGACGGTGTCATCAATTACGACTCCGACGCTTACATCAAGTCGGTGGCGGAATGGATTCCCCTGCCGGGCTCGATCGAGGCCATTGCGCAGTTGAGCAAAGCCGGCTGGACGGTGGCCATCGCCACCAACCAGTCCGGCATCGCCCGCGGTTACTACGACATTGCCACCCTGGACGCCATGCACGCGCGCTTGCGCATGTTAGTGGCTGAGCAGGGCGGTGACGTGGGGCTGGTGGTGTACTGCCCCCATGGGCCGGATGAGGGCTGCGATTGCCGCAAGCCCAAGCCTGGCATGTTGAAAACCATTGCAGAACATTACAAGGTGCCATTAGCTGGGCTATGGTTCGTCGGGGACAGCCTCGGTGACCTGGAGGCGGCCAAAGCCGTCGACTCTCAGCCAGTTTTGGTTAAAACCGGGAAAGGCGAAAAGACCCAGGCGAAAAACCTGCCGGTAGGCACCTTGATTTTTGACGATCTGGCGGCCGTTGCCGCAGAACTTATCAACAACTAGCCGCCCTCGACTTCCTGACCAAGGATTGTTCGGGAGTGCGCTTTTAACAGGCGGGCCCTGTCCCGCAACGGTAAATGCCGCCATGTCGATTTTGCAGGCCATCAGAACCTTCTTCTTTTACCTGCTGTTGGGCACCAGTTCGTTTCTCTGGTGCACCCTGAGCTTTTTTATCGCGCCATTCCTGCCGTTCAAGGCGCGCTATCGTTTTATCAACGTCTTTTGGTGCCGCTGCGCGTTATGGCTGACCAAGGTGTTCCTGAACATCCGTTTCGAGATCAAGGGCGCTGAAAACGTCCCGGACCAACCCTGCGTGATTCTGTCGAACCACCAGAGCACCTGGGAAACGTTCTTCCTTTCAGCGTACTTCTCGCCGCTGAGCCAGGTGCTCAAGCGTGAGTTGCTGTACGTGCCGTTCTTCGGCTGGGCGATGGCCATGTTGCGTCCGATTGCGATCGACCGTGACAACCCGAAGGCTGCGCTCAAGCACGTGGCCAAGAAGGGTGACGAGCTGCTCAAGGATGGCGTTTGGGTGCTGATATTCCCGGAAGGTACTCGGGTGCCTTATGGCACCGTGGGCAAGTTTTCGCGAGGCGGCACCGCGTTGGCGGTCAATGCCAATCTGCCGGTATTGCCGATTGCACATAACGCCGGCAAATTCTGGCCGAAGTCCGGTTGGGCCAAAACTGCAGGCACCATCACCGTAGTCATCGGCGAACCGATGTACGCCGAAGGTGAAGGGCCGCGTGCCATTGCCGCGTTGAACGACCGCGCGGCAGCATGGAATGAAGCGCAGCAACGGGCCATGGGTTCGTTGCCTGCGCAGGCTGTTGTAGTCGAGACACCTGAGATTTGAGGATCTGTGGATAACCTGTGTACGGTTTGTTGGCGAATTGGCGTTTTTGATTCATAACAAGCTGATTTAATTACATATTTCTCAAGCTCATAAAATCTCGAAAAACGTGCATAAGTTTTTTTGCGCATTAAAAAACCGGTCCTAGTGACCGGTTTTTTATGCACAGGCGAAAGGTACGTTTTTCACTCGTCAAGCAGAGGCAGTTGCAGGCTGAAGGTTGAGCCTTTACCCAGCTCGCTTTCACACCTGATGCGGCCGCCATGACGCTCCACCACGGCCTTGACCATGGTCAATCCCAACCCCAGACCCTCACTGCCCTGGGCCGAGTCGAAGCGTCGATACTGGCTGAACAGTTCGGGCAAGTCTTCTGGCGCAATGCCGGGCCCCTGATCGCTGATACTGCATTCCAACCACCCTTGCGTACTGCTATGGCTCAACGTGACAGTGGTACCGGATGGGGAATATTTAATAGCGTTCTCCAGCATGTTGAACAGCGCCCGAGTCAGCAGTGATTGATCGGCTGAGACCATGCCCTCATCCGCCTCGTCCAGGTCGTGAACCAAGTGAATACCCTTGAGCTGCGCAATCACCGCCACTTGGTCAAAAGCATCCATTACCAGCATGGCGAACAGAGAGGGATGGAAGTGGTAGCCATCAGCCTCGGCTTTGGCCAACTGCACAAAGGACTCAGTGAGGCTCAACGCGCGCTTCACCTGTTGTTCGATCTGGGAAAATATGGGGGATTGGTCGTTGTGCACATCCAGCATCGCCAGGATCGCCGAGTGTGGCGCACGCAGGTCGTGGGAAAGAAAGCGCAGCATCGTCTCGCGGTGTAATTGGGCTTCACGTTCCTTGCTCAGGTCCGTCAGGCTCAGCAGCCAGCCAAGGGCGAGGTCGCCTTCAGCCGGCAGCAAGGGCGCAAGCTCCATGCGCAGGCTGCGTTGGTGGATGTCACGAAACTCAACGAGCTCTAACTCTGACAGAGCAGGGCGTACGCCATTGTGCAGCGGTGGATAGCCCAGGTCGGCAAGTTGCTCGAGCAGATTTTCGTTCACCAGGTCATTACCGAACACCTCACGCGCAATACGGTTAGCCAGCAGGATGTTGCCTTTGGGGTCTGTAATGAGAGTTGCCACCGGCAAGCATTCCAGACCGTCAGCCATAAACCGTCGGGTGTCGCGTGTGCGGCTTACCGCTTGCTCCAGGGCAAAGATCCGCGCTTGCAACACATCACCCTTACTGGCGGGCGCACGGCGACGTTCGGGAAGCACCTTGGGTTCGTTATCCAACCGCGCGAGCTCCCAGCCGAAGTAGGCAAGGATCACGCTGAGGCGGCGCCAATTCCAGATCAGGTAGCTGAGCAGCAACCCAATCAAACACGCAGCAGGCGACCACCAGTAGTCCAGGCGCAACAACACCCACGCGCCAAGCAACGCGTTAGTCATACAGCCCAGGGTCATCCACAGCGCGTAGCGTGGGCGGTATAGCAACAAGCCCAGCAACAGAGCCACCAAGGCGGTCGCCATGAGTGCCGACACCCCACCAGGAAGGTCGACAATGCTGCGCTCCAGCAAGAGACCATTGAGGACGTTGGCCTGGATCTCGACGCCCGCTGTCGTGCCGACGGTGGAGGAGAGCGGCGTAACGAAGCGATCGCCCATACCGGTTGCAGTGGAGCCCACCAGGATAAGGCGACCGCGCAGGCGCCCTGGAGGCACTTCACCGCGTAATACGCTGGCGTAGGACACACTGGGAAAGTGGGTATTGGCAGCGACGAAAGGAATACGAATGGCATTCTCTCGATGCCAGTACTGACTAACCGGCTGCAGAGGCGTCCCGGGCATTTCAGAGACTTGACCGCTCACCGTGTAAGCCAGCCATGCCAGTTGCGGCGCCATGTTATCGGGTGGCCCTTCGCGCATGAACAGGCTGCGTACTACGCCGTCGCTGTCCGCTTCGACATTGATATGCCCAAGGCCCCTGGCGCAATTGAGCAGCGGCAACAATTCCGCTTCCGGTTGGCTGTAACTGGCGACTTCTTCACGCAGCAAAGGCAACACGACATTGCCGGCATGACACACCGCTGCTGCGAGGCGTTGGTCATTGGCGGGTACGCCAGGTTCACTGAAAATCACATCGAACAGGATGGCTGACGGTTGCGCGGCACTTAGGCGATCGATCAGGTCAGCATGCAAATTGCGCGGCCAGGGCCATCGCCCCAGCTCTTTCAAGCTTTGGTCGTCGATGGTCACCAGCAAGATACGTGGATCCACCGGCAGCGGCGCCAGACGCCGAAGGCTGTCGTACAACGGATTGTTCAGCGCCAGGCCCGGGCTCAACGATAGGTAGGCAGTGATAGGCAACAACAACAGCCCTATCCACAACCACTCGCGAACCAACCCATGGAATAAACGTTGGGCGTGGGTGGGTTGGCGTTTCTCTGCCTTGTGCCAAAGCATCATTGGTCAGCCACCGGACACCTGAACCTGGGTAGCAGGTGGGTAATAGAAGATGTCATAAACCCCGGTTTCCCCCTCCAGGCCGTCCGCGTCGTAGGCTGACAGGCGCACGTGATAGAACGATGCTTTGAGCCCAGTGAAGCGCATTTTCGGCTCACTGGAAAAGTTTTCCTGCTTGATGTTCATGAAGGCCGTATCGGTAGCGACCTGGGCGCGATAACGCTGTGCACCGGGTAATGGCCGCAGGTACAAACTCCAGATCGGTGCCTCGCCTTTCTGGCCATCTTGACCGATTAACTCAGGCGCAGGGAGAAGCTCCACGGGCTTGAGCTCACCCTGTGTTTTGATGAGCAAACCTTGTCGTGCACCCACCTTTACTTCACTTTCGACGGGCCAGGTTTTTATCTCGCGATTGACCGCGACCTGTCCGTTGAGCACCTCCAACACCGATTGCTCGCCATCGCTGCGCACGCGAAAGTGTGTACCGCGCACGCCCAGAACACCCACGGGTGTCACGATCTGGAAACGGTCGTAATCACTGACCCGCTTGATCACATACGTCTCGACTTGGCCTTGCTCGAGAATGACCTGAGGAATCGACTGTTTTTCCACCAGGTGCAATCGCACGTGTGAACTGGAGGGCAGCACCACCCTCGAACCGTCCCCCAACAGTAGGCTGACAAACGCCGACGTTGATGTCTTCACACCTTCTTGCTCATCAATGGTCATGCCTTCCTGCAGCGGCTGTGCCTTGCCCTTGGCATCGAGCTTCCAGGCTTCCCCCGTCAGATGCTGCACAACCGCCGGCAACGGTTGCGCACGACACAATAATTGATCGTCGATATAGGCAGCGCGGTGCACCGTAGAAGCCTGCGTAGCCCCTATGACCAAAATTAATAACGAGGGCAGGGCACCGCATAATCGGTTGGCAGAAAAGGTCATGGAGCTCATCACGTTGGTGGTTCGAGAAGGCAACTGGCATCAAGACGCACATGGCTGCGGCAGTGCATGTGTCGGCTGATCCTTTTCCTCTGGGGTGGGAGCCGGTATCTTTCCCACTTAGGTACCGAAGACTTTAAACGGATTAACGGCCCTTTGATATCAGCGTACCGACAGATCCAAGGAGGCGTTGAGTCTGGCCACAATTATTCAGATTCACCCACCGACCCTGCGCTGTATGTAGGTGATTGAACAGGCCGTCGGCTGCCGTATTTTTTTGGAGAAGGACCCACCCATGCGTGTCGCAATACTGGACGATGAACCCGCTGAATTGCGCCGGGTTGAACAGACACTGCGACAGATCCCCGGCACCGCAGAACAACCCTGGTCCCTGCATTGCTTCGAGCGCGGTGAAGACCTGCTGCGGCAATTGCGCCGGGAAACTTTTGACCTGTTGATACTGGACTGGCAATTGCCCGATATCACGGGTATCGCACTGCTGCGCTGGACGCGCGAACACATGGATTCACCGCCCGCCGTGATCATGCTCACCAGCCGGGATGCCGAGAGCGATATCGTCACGGCGTTGAACAGCGGGGCGGATGATTACGTCAGTAAGCCCTTTAGGCCTAACGAACTCAAAGCTCGGGTTAGTGCGGTCTTACGTCGTCATGGGCTGCAAAAATCAGCCAATAATGAGCTGCAAAGCTTCAACGACCTGACCTTTGATGACGCCGAATTGACTGTCACGCGGGCAGGCAAGCCGATCAATTTGACCGAGCGAGAGTACCGACTGGCCAGTTGCTTGTTCGCCAACCTGGCTCGACCGCTCTCTCGCGAATACCTGTATGAACGATTTTGGTCCCATGAGGAAATGGTGTCTTCAAGGCCACTGGATACCCATATCTATCGGTTGCGGAACAAGCTGGGATTGACCGCTGACAGAGGCTGGCAACTGCTGACGATCTATGGATACGGCTACCGATTGGAGAGTGTTGCGCCTGCGACCCCAAGCTAAAAATAGCGATGTTCCACGTGGAGCATTTGAAAAGCGCCTATTCATCACCCAATAAAAAAGGCCAACGCTGAGCGTTGGCCTTTTTGTTTTTGCAGCATCACCTGGCGCAGGTTCCTAAAAATAGACGACTCGGGAAGCCCGGCAAACCTGGATAATTTTTTCTCGGACAAACAAAACCCCTACCTGTATGCGCAGGT
>NZ_JBJGXV010000018.1:0-123441 GCF_045447295.1 Pseudomonas sp. O39 | reverse complement strand
CTGCCGTAACCGGCGGTCAAGGAGCTTTCGCCACCGGCCGTTTGCGTGCTGCCATACCCGGCAATGAGCGAACTGTCAGAGCCGGCGGTGCCAGTGCTGCCGTAGCCGGCGGTGAGATCACTGCCCACCTGAGCCGTTTGGGTACTGCCGTAACCGGCGGTCAAGGAGCTTTCGCCCCCGGCTGTTTGCGTGCTGCCATACCCGGCAATGAGTGAGCTGTCGGAGCCGGCGGTACTCGTACTGCCATAACCGGCGGTGAGATCACTGCCTTCTTGAGCTGTTTGGGTACTGCCGTAACCGGCGGTCAAGGAGCTTTCGCCCCCGGCCGTTTGCGTGCTGCCATACCCGGCAATCAGCGAGCTGTCGGAGCCGGCGGTGCCGGTGCTGCCGTAGCCTGCGGTGAGATCACTGCCTACCTTGGCTGTTTGTGTACTGCCATACCCCGCCATCAGGGAGCTTTCATCGCCGGCGGTTTGTGTACTGCCGTAGCCGGCAATGATCGAACTATCAGAACCCGACGTTCCGGTACTGCCATAGCCTGCAATAAGTGTGCTGCTGTCTCCGGCAGTTTCAGTGCTGCCGTAGCCGGCAATGAGTTGGCTCTGATTAGCGCCAGTGAGCGTACTGCCATACACGGCCGTTTCCAGCGTTTGCGGATGACGCACAGTGGTACGACGATTGACGACATCGGGAGCAGTGTTAGTAGTAACCGGCAGGACGGGAAGGACAGACGTCGTCGCTGATTGCGCGTCAGGACTAACAAATGCCTCAATCAAATTTGTCGTGGAGGCTTCATACTTGCAAGCATTGTTATAAATAAAGTCCAGTGCACTGCTTCGCGTGCCGACGTGAACAACTTCAGCACGCGAAAATTTTACGCCCTCATCCTCTTCGAGGAAAATCAGCTCACCCACTGCCACTTCACACACCACCCATTTCGCGTCTGCCTGTGGGCTCAACTGCGCACTCGCGCCCTGCCCCCACAAAACGCCAGCCAACCCGTTTTCAAGCTTGATGGTGGGTTCCCAAAACTTGCATTCGACCACTCCTGAAACAGGCCAGATCAGACCACAGTGGTCGGCCATATTATTAGCGCATGTTCGCAGAACCAGAACTTTTTCGGTTTTCATTTTTAAACACCTTTTACAACTACTTTCTCTAAAGTCCTTTGGAGGCAAACTTCCATGACAAACATATATGCAAAGTCAAGACGGCCGATAACGCGAGCACTGACAAATAAATTTGACTGTGCTTTGCTGGAAACCAAACACCTTATTCTTGAATAATCAGGAAAACATTGACGGCATCAAACCACTGGCAAACAACGCAATAGAACAGCAAGGCGGCTATCAACGGCCCACCCTGTGTCTATTTTTTACTGTCCGACATAACCCTTTAAACGCATGCAGTCGTTCATCAGTTCAATCTGTTTTTGCGCAATAACAATCCCGTCACCCACGGCATTGCCCTTGCCGGAGGTTTTGTCATTAGCCGAAGGCGAAGAGTGATAACTTGCCGTCGCTGCTTTGGCCTCGTACTGACACTGAGCCTTGTCGTGCGCACTATCAGTCGTGCGCCCGTCTACTCTGGTCCAATTACGAACCGATGTTGTGCACGCACACAACATCAACGTGAGCAACATCACCAACAGACATCTCATGGTTAACTCCTGGGGTAAACCAGCACGTCCACTGCGCCGCCCTTCAACTGTGGACGACGATCGGGTCGGGCACTGCATGGGCGAAACTCACCGTCTGTCGCCCTGAGGCCATCATGGGATGCATCGAAGTAAAAGTGAAGTTAAACGAAGTATATTTCAGTACCGATAAGAAATACTTAATCAGGAGTTTGACAATGAAGCTCGATGCGAAGCAAATGCAGGCATTTCTGGCCGTCATCGAAGGTGGCAGTTTCGAAAAGGCTGCGGAATACTTGAACGTGACTCCGTCGGCAGTCTCGCAGCGAATACATGCACTTGAGGCGCGTCTGGGGAGTTCAGTAGTGGTGCGGGGCCGGCCGTGCGAGCCGACTCAGGTAGGGAGAAAGTTGATGAATTACCTCCGTCGCGCGACCGTGCTGGAGGAAGAACTACTCAACGATATAGAAGGAAACGGCGAGGACTATTTACGCTTGGTGATAGGCGTCAACGGCGACACCTTGAACACATGGTTTTTCCCGGCATTGGCAGATACTTTTATCAGCGAAAACATTCTTCTGGAGCTGGTGGTCGATGATCAGGATCATACGTACGCCCTGTTGGAGAGTGGGCAAGTCATTGGTTGCATAGGCACGCGCCCAGTGCCGATGCGTGGCTGCTTTGCAGAACCGCTAGGATTGGTTCGCTACCAATTGGTGGCATCGACGGCGTTTCAGGAGCGATGGTTCCCGTCAGGGCTGACACGCGACGCCGCACGCAAGGCACCGGTGCTTGCCTACTCTCGCAAAGACACATTGCAGTCAGAATTTTTACAGTCGCGCTTAGGCTTGCATGCAGATGCCTTTCCGAGCCACTACCTGTCGCTCCCCGAAGCGCGCTTTCGGGCGATACGTCATGGCCTCGGCTACGGCATGGTTCCACAGATGAAAGCCAGCACCTTGCTTAAAAGTGGAGATCTGGTGGATCTGGACCCTGGCCATTTCACCGAGGTTGCGTTGTATTGGCACGCCTGGGCCTTGCAATCGCCACGCATGGAAGCGCTCTCCAACCATGCGGTATCTGCCGCCAGGCGCATCTTGAATTTCAAGAGTCAGGAGGCATTTGTGGTTGGCACCTCGATCAGATAACAGGATCGCCCTTTCAAGACTCGCTTATGCAACGGGGAAATAAAACCCTCACTGTCATCCAAATCACTGGATTTTTCGCAGTGTAAAAATCAACAAAGTCTTCGCTTCGAAATAATCACGCCAGCCGCCCCCCGCCCCCGCCTCTCGATGAGCGCTTGCAACCTGATACACCGCAACTTAAACGGTTCAGGCCCCAGGCGAACCTTTCTCCGCAAACGGGCGTCCGAGCTTAAGCACTGTTGCTTATCGCCCGCCGTGAGGTTCACGTTTGAAAGCCGCCATTATCAAAAAGTACCGCTTGGTCATCAAGACCATGGGCTATGTGGGCTGGTCCCTGTTCTGGCTATTGTTGTGGGATGTCGCCGTCACGGTGGATTTCATGCTGTTCCTGACCACCAAGATCAACCTGCCGCTGATGCCCCTTACACTGCTGGGTTCGGCGCTGGTGGTGCTGATCAGTTTTCGTAACAGCAGCGCCTATAACCGCTGGTGGGAAGCGCGCACGCTGTGGGGTGCGATGGTGAATAATTCACGCAGCTTTGCACGCCAGGTGCTGACCCTGCTGGATGATGCGGACGGCGAAGTAAACCCGGTCAAAGCCACTCTGCTGCGCCGCCATGTGGCCTACGTGAATTGCCTGGCGGCGCACCTCAGGGGCAAGCCCTGCCCGGACGAAGTGCGCGCGTTTATCCCGGCCGAAGAGTTCGCGCGCAACGGCGCCACCAACAACTTTGCCAATGACATCCTTACCAGCTCGGCGACGTTATTGGCGCATGAATACAAGGCCGGCCACCTGGACAGCATTCGCCTGGCACGGCTGGAATCGACCCTGGTGGACCTGTCCAACGCCCAGGGCGGCATGGAACGTATCGCCAACACGCCGCTGCCCTACCCCTACGTGTACTTTCCACGGCTGTTTATTTCGCTGTTCTGCCTGATCGTGCCGGTAGGTTTGGTGGAGTCCCTCGGTTGGTTCACCCCGTTGGCGTCGACGGTGGTGGGCTTCATGCTGCTGGCAATCGAGCGCATCGGCACCGACCTGCAAAGCCCGTTTCACTCCAGCGAACACCAGATCCAGATGGAGACTATCTGCGAAACCATCGAGAAGAACCTGCAGTCGATGCAGCGTGATGCCTTGGCTTGAGCTCGCTCGAACGCCGCTGGCCTTGCACCCAATCACCACCACAATGCCGAGTGCCAGCGCCGCCGACCTTGGCATAGGAAGTGAGACCAGACGTTGTGTGGCGGGCCCACGCGCTGCGCCAGTAGTTGGACTCACGTAATCATCACCCAGCCTGTAACAGACTATTACCGAGCGTAATGTACTAACCAGTTACTTATCTTGCTAACATTCGACCTTTAGTCACTCACCTTCGAGTCCTGTCGACATGAAACGAGCATCCCGCGCCGCTGGCGCCTCAAGATATCTGCTGCTGGGCCTGGGCATCGTCATCGCCGTGCTCGGCGTGGCCCTGGCCGTTGGCGGCGCCAAACTGGTCAGCCTGGGCGGTTCCTGGTACTTCCTGATCGGCGGCGTGGCCATGGCCATTTCCGGCTTGCTGATCGCGCGTCGCAAACCGGCAGGCGCGTGGCTGTTCGCCGCCTTCCTGGTCGGCACGGCTGTCTGGGCGGTGGCGGATGTGGGGCTGGTGTTCTGGCCGCTGTTCTCGCGGGTGTTCATGTTTGCGGTGATCGGCCTGGTGGTGGCGCTGGTCTATCCGCTGCTGGTGGGCCGGCCTGCGCGCGGCGCGTATGGCATCGCCGCCGTGATGGCGGTCGGCGTGGCGGTCGCGGCGGGCAATATGTTCGTCGCCCACCCAAGCGTGGCCCCAACCGGCGCCGGCCCTGGCATCACGCCGGTTGCCGCAGCCGATGCACAGAAAGACTGGGCGCACTACGGCAATACCGAAGGCGGCAGCCGTTTTGCGGCGCTGGACCAGATCAATCGCGACACCGTCAATAAGCTCAAGGTGGCGTGGACCTACCACACCGGCGACGTGGCCATCAGCGACGGCAACGGTGCCGAAGACCAACTGACGCCCCTGCAGATCGGCAACAAGGTGTTCATCTGCACGCCGCATAACAACCTGATCGCCCTGGACGCCGACACCGGCAAAGAGCTGTGGAAGAACGAGGTCAACGCCAAGTCGGCGGTATGGCAGCGTTGCCGCGGCATGGCCTATTTCGACGCCACCGCGCCGATCGCCCAGCCGACCCAACCGAACAGCTCGCCGATCATTGCCGCCAGCGTGCCTGCCGGTGCGCAATGCCAGCGCCGTCTGCTGACCAACACCATCGACGCACGCCTGATCGCCGTGGATGCCGACACCGGTAAATTCTGCGAAGACTTCGGTACCCATGGCCAAGTCGATTTGAAAGCCGGCCTGGGCGATGTACCGGACAGCTACTACCAACTGTCTTCGGCACCGTTGATCGCCGGCACCACCGTGGTGGTTGGCGGGCGTGTCGCCGATAACGTGCAAACCGACATGCCGGGCGGCGTGATCCGTGGTTTCGATGTGATCAGCGGGCAAATGCGCTGGGCCTTCGACCCGGGCAACCCTGAAGACAAGCAAGCCCCTGCCGCCGGCAGCACCTATGTGCGCAGTACGCCGAACAGCTGGGCGCCGATGTCTTACGACCCGCTGATGAACACTGTTTTCCTGCCAATGGGCAGCTCATCCACCGACATCTACGGCGTGGAACGCACCCAGCTCAATCACAAATACGGCGCCTCGGTGCTGGCGCTGGACGCCTCCACCGGCGCCGAAAAGTGGGTGTACCAGACCGTCCACAATGACCTCTGGGACTTCGACCTGCCGATGCAACCAAGCCTGATCGACTTCACCCCACCGGGCAGCGACAAGGCCGTGCCGGCAGTGGTGATCGGCACCAAGGCCGGGCAGATTTATGTGCTCGACCGCGCCACCGGCAAGCCGCTGACCGACGTCAAGGAAGTCCCGGTCAAAGCCGCGAACATCCCTAACGAGCCTTACTCGTTGACCCAGCCAAAATCGGTCGGCATGCCGCAGATCGGCGCGCAGACGCTGAGCGAATCGGACATGTGGGGTGCCACGCCGTACGACCAGTTGCTGTGCCGTATCGACTTCAAAGGCATGCGCTACGAAGGCCTGTACACCGCACCGGGCACCGATAAATCGCTGAGCTTTCCGGGCTCCCTGGGTGGCATGAACTGGGGCAGTATTTCCACTGACCCGGTGCACGGTTTTATCTTTGTCAATGACATGCGCCTGGGCCTGTGGATCCAGATGGTGCCGTCGCAGAACAAGGCCCAGGCCTCGTCCGGCGGTGAAGCGCTGAACACCGGCATGGGTGCCGTGCCGCTCAAGGGCACGCCGTACGCGGTGAACAAAAACCGCTTCCTCTCGGTGGCCGGCATTCCGTGCCAGGCACCGCCGTTCGGCACCCTCACCGCCATCGACATGAAGACCCAGCAGATCGCCTGGCAAGTGCCGGTCGGCACCGTTGAAGACACCGGCCCACTGGGTATCCGCATGCACCTGCCGATCAAGGTTGGCCTGCCGACCCTCGGCGGCACACTGTCCACCCAGGGCGGCCTGATCTTTATCGCCGGCACCCAGGACTTCTACCTGCGCGCCTTCAACAGCGGCAACGGTGATGAAGTCTGGAAAGCCCGCCTGCCAGTGGGCAGCCAAGGCGGCCCGATGACCTACGTTTCGCCGAAAACCGGCAAGCAATACATCGTCATCACTGCCGGCGGCGCACGCCAGTCCACTGACCGTGGCGACTACGTGATCGCCTACGCCCTGCCGTAACCACCCGCTGTTCGCGCGGTGCCCCCCGCACCGCGCGTTCCTTCTACACAGGCAGTTTGGAAAATCCCGCATGACCTCCACTTCTCACCTACCGTTTGGGCGCCTGGTTCTGGGCCTGGCCTTTGCTGCCGCCCTGCCCGTTCAAGCCGACGACACCACCCTGACCGGCGACTGGGGTGGCCTGCGCCGTGAGCTCGACGAGCAAGGCGTGCGCTTTACCGGCGACTACAGCGGCGAGACCGCCTACAACGCCGACGGCGGCCAGCACCGCGCCGCACGCTACTCGCAGAACATCAAGCTCGGTGTGCAGTTCGACCTGGGCAAGCTCTACGGTTTCAACAACGGCGACCGTATCCAGCTGACCATCAACGACCGGCGCGGCACGAGCGCCTCCGAAGACCTGGTGGGCAACCGCCTGCCGATCCAGGAAAACTACGGCGGCCTCTACACCCGTCTCACCGAATTGAGCTACGAGCGCACGCTGTTCACTCCCGCGCTGAACGTCAAGCTGGGCTATATGGCCATGGGCAATGACCTCGGCGGCCTCGACAGCGGCATCCTGTGCAACTTCATGAACGCCGGTTTCTGCGGGCACCCGTTGAACATGTCCGGCGGCAGCGGCTGGACCAACTACCCGAATGCACGCCTGGGCGCGCGGGTGAAATACGACTTTTCACCGTCGTGGCAACTGCGCGTGGCGGCGTTCAACGTCGACCCGGACAGCAACGGCAATTCTAGCCGCGCCTGGCATTTGAACCCCAAGCGCACCACCGGCACCGTGGTGCCGATTGAGCTGGTCTACAAACACGCAGGCCCGCTGCCGGGTGAATACAAGCTGGGGTATTACTACGACAGTTCCGACGTGAAGCGGATCGGCAGCAACAAAGACGTCAGCGGTCGCGGCGGCCACTACCTGTTGATCGACCAGGCGGTGTGGGCGTCCAGCGCGTCGGCGGGCCGCGTGCTGCACGCCTTCGGCCAATACTCGGCAGCCAGTGAAGCGGCCTCACCGTTCACAAAATGGTATGGCGCGGGCATGGTGCTGTACAAACCGCTCGACGGCCGCCCACGCGATACCGTTGCCCTGGGTTATGGCCGCGCAGTGCCAAACCCGCGCAGTCGTGATGTACAGGAATTGGCGGCGTTTACCGCGGGGACGGACTACCCCAACTTGAATAATGCCGAGCAGTTGATTGAGCTGAGTTATGGCTACCAGGCCACGCCGTGGCTGACGGTGCGCCCGGATGTGCAATACATCATCGAGCCGGGGGCGTTTTCGGGTGAGAACATCGATAACGCGTTGGTGCTGGGGTTGCAGGTCAAGGCGGTGTTCTAGCGCCCTGACGCGGTGAACAATGTGGGAGCTGGCTTGCCTGCGATTGCGGCCTATCAGTGCCCGAGGCGCTGACTGACCCTGCGCTATCGCGGGCAAGCCCGCTCCCACAGTGGGGCCTCAATGCATCAGGTGAAGACGGGGCATTGCTGGCCTTTCGTCATGATTTGTAAAGGGCCAGCAAGGCGCGTCGCTTTTAATTGCAGGACGTTTCCTAGACAATCCCTGCCGCCTTGTGCCTGTTGGAATCGATGGCTAGTCTGCGATCCGTCACTGCTCATCAGTGATCGGGTTTAGTCGCCCGACCTTTCATCACGTGCACGGTCTTCCATCAGTTTTATGGTGGCTGTGCGCAGGGCACCTTCGGGTGCGCCGGATTTTCCGTGATGGCCGGTCGACTAACCTGCGTACAGCCGCCACCCATTCGTTTAGTCGCGACGGGTGTCGACTCCTAAGCCATTACGGAGTTACACCATGAATAAAGTCGTCCCCGACCCACCCCTCAGCTCAGCCAAAGCCCGCGCCGCGTTCAACCGCGCCATCGACCATTACCTGCCCACCCACGGTGTTCAAATCGAAGACTTGAGCTTCGAAGATGCCTTGCTCTACACCGCCAGCTTGCTCGACAGCGCTTCGGCCACGACGCTCAATTGCAGTGAGAAGCTTGCAAGTCCCGAACGGGCGAAGATTCTGGCGGTGTGGCATTTGCTGGAAATGGCCAGGACGACGGTGGATCGCTCGATCGAATGCCTGAAACCTGAAACGCGGTAAAAAATGTGGGAGCGGGCTTGCTCGCGAATGCAGGGTGCCAGTCGCTACATGTGTTGACTGATACGCCGCATTCGCGAGCAAGCCCGCTCCCACAGTTGATCTACAGCGTTCTTGAGTTACTTGGACACCGGCATCGCAAACTCCGCGCCCTGCTCGATGCTCTCCGACCAGCGCTGCATGATCGACTTCTGCTTGGTGTAGAAGCGCACGCCTTCAGTGCCGTAGGCATGCATGTCGCCGAACAGGCTCTTCTTCCAGCCGCCAAAGCCGTGCCAGGCCATCGGCACCGGGATCGGCACGTTGATGCCGACCATGCCCACTTCGATACGCCGTGCAAATTCGCGGGCGATGTTGCCGTCGCGGGTAAAGCAGCTGACGCCGTTGCCGAATTCGTGGTCGTTGACCAGCTTGATCGCTTCGGCAAAGTCATCCACGCGCACACAGGCCAGCACCGGGCCGAAGATTTCTTCGCGGTAGATGCTCATGTCTCGGGTCACGTGGTCGAACAAGGTTGCGCCAAGCCAGAAGCCATTCTCCAGGCCGGGTTCGGTGGGCACATAGTCGCGCCCGTCGAGCAGCAATTGCGCGCCGGCTTGCACGCCTTGTTCGATATAGCCGCTGATGCGTTGCAGCGCAGCACGCGAGACGATCGGGCCCATCTCGGCCTTCAAGTCGCGGCCGTCGGTGATGCGCAGTTCTTTAGCGCGCGCGGTCAAGGCGGCAATCACCTTGTCCCCCACATCGCCCACCAGCACCGCCACCGAGATCGCCATGCAACGCTCGCCGGCACTGCCGTAGGCGGCGCCCATCAGTGCGTCGACGGTTTTTTCGATGTCAGCGTCGGGCATCACCACCATGTGGTTTTTTGCGCCACCCAGGCCTTGGACGCGCTTGCCGTGGCGGGCGCCGGTTTCGTAGATGTATCGCGCAATCGGCGTGGAGCCGACGAAGCTCACGGCCCTGACGTCCGGGTGTTCGATCAGCGCATCCACCGACTCTTTGTCGCCCTGCACCACGTTGAACACACCTTTGGGCAAGCCGGCTTCACGCAGCAACTCGGCCATGAACAGCGAGGCGCTCGGGTCAGTCGGGCTTGGCTTGAGGATGAAGGTGTTGCCCGCCGCGATGGCGATCGGGTACATCCACATCGGCACCATCACCGGGAAGTTGAACGGCGTAACGCCGGCCACCACGCCCAGGGGCTGGCGCATCGTCCAGTTGTCCATACCACGGGAAACCTGGTCGGAATGTTCGCCCTTGAGCAGGTTGGGAATGCCGCAGGCAAATTCAAGGATGTCGATGCCACGGTCCACCTCGCCCTGGGCGTCGGTGAAGACCTTGCCGTGTTCGGCGACAATGATGCGCGCCAGGTCGTCCTTGCGTTCACGCAACAGGTGCAGGTACTCGAACAGCACGCGGGCGCGGCGGATCGGCGGTGTGTCAGCCCAGCTGGCGAACGCGGCCTGGGCGGCAGCGACGGCTTCGCCAACGGTCTGGCTGCTGGCCAGGGCGACGCGGCCGGTCACTTCGCCGGTGGCCGGGTTATAGACGTCCTGATAGCGGTCATCGCGGCTCACGCGCTGGTCGTTGATGTAATGTTCGATCGTTGCAGTCATGGCAGTGGCCCCTGGGTCGGTAACGTTGGGACACACGATAGGCTTTCGGTTTGTTCCAAACCAGAGCAGAATCCAGAACTGATTGTCCTCATATGCGAACAATAGAACCATGGAAAAAGCTGAGATCGAAGGGTTGTGGACCCACATTCACTGGCTGTCGGTGCTGGAAGAACAAGGCACCTACACCGCCGCCGCCGCACGCCTGGGGGTGAGTAAATCCGCCGTCAGCCAGCGCATCTCGGACCTGGAAAAGGCCACCGGCACGCGGTTGGTCACCCGCACCACGCGCAGCGTACGGCTGACCGATGCAGGGCTGTCTTTGACCCGGGAAGTGCGCAGCGCCTATGAACATATCGCCCGCAGTTTTTCCTCGGTGCGCGACTCGGCCGGGGAGATTCGCGGGCTGGTGCGCCTCACCGCGCCAGTGGCGTTTGCGCGGCAGCAACTGGTGCCGCACCTGCCGGCGTTCTTGCAGCAATACCCGCAGGTGCGTATCCAGTTGGATGTGTCGGATGCCTTGAGTTCTCTGGCGGCCGAAGGTTACGACCTGGCGGTGCGGCACGGCTTCCAGGTGCCGGAAACCCATGTGGCATGGAAGTTGTGCGACACCACGTCGGTGTTGGTCGCCACACAGGATTACCTGCAACACCACGGAGAACCGCGCGAGCCCGGCGATCTCACCGCGCACAACTGCCTCTATTACCCACGGGGCGCCGACCAACCCGCGTGGACGTTCGAACGCGGCGGCAAAAAGGTCGAACGCGTCACCGTGCCGATCTCCGGCAGCTTTTCCACTAACAACAGCGAAGCCTTGCGTGATTCGGCGCTCAACCACCTGGGCATCGCCCTGCTCCCGGATTTCAGCGCCCATGCCGCGCTCACCAGCGGCAAACTGGTACAGGTGCTCAAGGGGTGGACACTCAAAGGCGCATTTGCCGATGAGATTTACCTGATCCGCCCCTACTCGCCTCATGTACCCAAGTCGGTCAGTACGTTAGTGAGCTATCTAAAGGATAAGTTGTCCGGCGGCTTCAGGTTGACGGGGTAAGTCTTAACCTTATTCATACGGGTTAAGTGGAGTCATTCTCGACAACCTAAAATCAATACAATACTTATAGCCAGCGGCAATAACGCACATAACGAACACACAGGATTTGTCATCAACTTGATACGTATGCGAAGCGCCGCCAACGCGTTCTTGACGCCTCGCAAAAAGCCATACAACTAATTGTAAAATTTGCATAAATTGCGTTACGCCACCCTCGTTAAAGCCCCCGTTTAAAACTCCTTCATTCGCAAACTTGCAAAAAAACCACAACCGGCTAAGTTCATGAATACCGTGAAAGCCATCAGCCATTACGCATAAAACCAGCCCACCAGGCGAGGGATTTTATTGCTCTAAAAACAGCCCCGGACACTGACACGGAACTTAAGTCTTAACACTCAAAAGGGATGCTTTGATGAAGCGCAGCCGGTGGTATCGTGCGTTTTCGAAAAAGGGGCCAGCCGAACATTTTTGGCTGTCATTGTTGTGCTTTTCTGTACTGGTGATTGCCAGCTTTCTGTTGTTTGAACAACAAATCCAGGACTTCCTGATTCATCTGAACCTGTACCAGCCTTCCACGCCGGCCCAGGCCCTCAACCTTGCACTGCTGCTGATCGCCCTGCTCGCCCTCGACGTGGTGCTACCGGTGCCCTCCAGCATGGTTGCCTTGCTGGCAGTGGCCATGCTCGGCAGCCTCGGTGGTTACCTGGTGATTTTTATCGGCCTGTGCCTGGGCGCCGGGTTGGGGTATGCGTTGGGCGCCGGTTATTTTCGGCTGTTATCCGGCCGACTGGGCTTGCATCAACGTTCGCCTGGGCAGTTGGGGTATCGGCTGGGCACGCTGTCGTTGATCTGCCTGCGCGGCGTGCCGGTGTTGGCGGAAACCTCGGTGGTGGCCGCCGGGATGCAACGCTATCCGCTGCGGGCTTTTTTGCTGATTACCACATTGGCCAATGCCGGTCTCGCGCTGGCCTACACGGCCATCGGCACGTTCCTGATCGAGCAGAACGCGCTGTTGGTGACCATCCTCGCCAGTATGGTATTGCCGGTCGCATTTGTTGCCGGCTACAGCCTGCTCAAGCGCAAGCCCCGTGTGGAGCCGCCTCTGCGCGGGCGGTTCGAGGTCAGTTACGACTACCCGGTGATCTTCACCGACCACCTGTTCGACCCGCTCAACCCTTGCCTGCACCGCGCGCTTACCGCGCAGCACCACACCCCCGTGACGGTGATGGTGTTCGCCGATGAGCAACTGCTGCACAGCGCGCCCCAGTTGCGCGAACAGATCGACGCCTATTTCGCCGCCCATGCCGACCTGCATTTGCAAACCGCCCCCCTCGCAGTACCGGCCGGTGAACTGAGCAAAACCTCACAGGTATTGGAGCAACTTTACACCGACATGCTGCAACACGGCCTGGACCGGCATTGCTACGTGCTGGCCCTGGGCGGCGGTGCGGTGCTGGATGCGGTGGGCTACGCCTGCGCCACCTTCCACCGGGGCATTCGCCTGATCCGTATCCCCAGCACCGTGCTGGCCCAGAACGACGCCGGCATCGGCGTGAAAAACGGCATCAACGCTTTCGGCCAGAAGAACCTGCTGGGCGCCTTCTACCCCGCCACGGCGGTGATCAATGACTTCCAGTTGCTGACCAGCCTGACCCGCCGCGACCAGATCGCCGGGCTGGCCGAAGCGGTCAAAGTAGCGTTGATCAAGGACCCGGCATTCTTCGAGTGGATGGAACAGCACGCCGACGCCCTCGCTCACTTCGACCACGCGGCCAGCCGCTATGCGATTCGCCGTTGCGCCGAGCTGCACCTTGGGCACATCACCGGTGCCGGCGACCCGTTCGAACGCGGCAACGGCCGGCCCCTGGATTACGGGCACTGGGCCGCACACAAACTGGAAAACCTCAGCCACCACCGGCTGCGCCATGGCGAAGCCGTTGCGGTGGGCATGGCCTTGGACGGGCTGTATGCCAATGCACTCGGGCTGTTGAGCGACGCCGACATGCAACGGGTCATGAGCCTGTTGCGCAAGCTGGGCTTCAACTTGTGCCCACCGGAGCTGAGCTTGCAGGATGCGCAGGGCCGCTCACCGCTGTTGCTCGGCCTGGAGGAATTTCGCCAGCATTTGGGTGGGCAGCTGTCGATCCCCATGCTCAACCGCATCGGCCAGTCGGTAGACCTGCATGAAATCGACGGCGCGAAAATGCAAGCGGCGCTGCTACGGCTGTCGACCCGCAGCGATGCGGTAGTGCCCCTGGGCGAGGGTTACGCGCAATGAGCCCGATGAAAACCTGGATGACGCTTGGCCGGGTGTCCAACCTGCCCACGGTGTGGACCAACACCCTGGCCGCCGCCCTGCTCGCCAGCAGTGCCGGGGCAATGGCGCCACCGTCGTCACTGGTGTGGGTACTGCTGTTGATCACGCTGTCGTTGCTGTACCTGGCCGGCATGCTGCTCAACGACTGGCTGGACGCCGA
Source organism: Pseudomonas sp. O39 (assembly GCF_045447295.1). Taxonomy (NCBI): domain Bacteria; kingdom Pseudomonadati; phylum Pseudomonadota; class Gammaproteobacteria; order Pseudomonadales; family Pseudomonadaceae; genus Pseudomonas; species Pseudomonas sp. O39. The sequence goes on along the minus strand of NZ_JBJGXV010000018.1, from coordinate 109,615 downwards.
CTGGGACCAGCAACACCACAACCCGCGACCGATCACCCTGGGCCTGGCCAGCCGTCAGCACGTGGGCCTGGCCACGGCGCTGTTGCTGATACTCGCTGCGGCGGCGGTGCTGGGCCTGAGCCGGCTGATTGACGAACCGCACTGGCTGCTCGGCAGTGTGGTGCTGCTGGTGGGCTGCATCTTCGGCTACAACCTGCTGCACAAGAAATACGCCCACAGCGTCTGGCTGATGGGCGCCTGCCGCTCGGCGCTTTACCTCACGGCAGCCGCCAGCCTGGCCGTGCCGCCGGAGCCGATCTGGCTGTGCGCAATCCTGCTCGGGGTGTACATCAGCGGTTTGACCTACCTGGCCCGTCAGGAGCACCGCAACCAACTGATCAGCCGCCTGCCGTTGCTGTTGATGCTGAGCCCGCTGGCCTTGGCGATCTACTCCAATAACCTGTGGTTCTGGCCGGTGCTGCTGCTCTGGCTGGGGTGGTTGGGCTGGCACTACTGGAAGTACCTGGCCAACCCGCAACAGCGCAAGGTGCGCGCGTTTATCGGGGCGGGCCTGGCCGCCTTGCCACTGTTTGATGCGCTGGTGCTGGCCGTGGCCAATCAGCCGTTGGGCAGCCTGCTGTGTGTACTGGTGTTTTTCCTGCTCCCCCACTTTCAGCGTTGGATCAAGCCGACATGAACATGCGCCAGGATTGCCTCACCGAACACCGCCACGTGTTGACCCAACAACTGGCGGCTGCCCAACTGCAGTGGTGGCAGCAGGCTCAGGCACAGCTTGCGCAACAACCGGACGCCACCACCGCGGCGCTGTTGAGCGGCCAGTGCAAGCGTCAGCTACCGGGCCATGCCGTCGAGCTGGCGCGTGCGTTGGTGTTGGCCAATGCGCTGGAACATACCCCGGTGGACGAACAATTGCCGCTGCTGCGCCAGCTGTTCCTGTGGGGCGACGATCAGGAAAAAATCGCCCTGCTTGGCGCCCTCGACTGGCTCGACAGCGACGGGGTGTGCCTGGAGCTGGCCTTGCAAGCCGGGCGCACCAGTAACCCCCAGGTGTTCGCCGCCCTCGCCCTCGACACGGCCTACCCGTCACGTCATTACCCAGAGCGCGCCTTTCACCAGTTGGTGTTGAAGGCACTCGGCATGGGCCTCGACGTCGGGCGCCTGGTTGGCCTGACGCAACACCACAGCGTCAGCCTCAACCAACTGGCGCTCGACCTGCTCGATGAACAACTGGCGGCCGAACGCACTGTGTCCCCCGGCCTGCCCCGAGTGATCGCCTTTGACCTGCTCAGCCCGGCGCAACACCAGCGCCTGCGCGGCCTGCGCCTGCCGCCGGAATGGCACGCCTACTTGAACTGATGCACACCGCCTGCCCTTGACGAGGATTCACCATGCTCAAGTACTTCGATCCGCATATTCATATGGTCAGCCGCACCACCGACGACTACCAGAACATGGCCGCCGCCGGGATCACCGGGGTGATCGAACCGGCGTTCTGGCAAGGCCAGGCGCGCACCAGCGTCGGCAGTTTCGTCGACTACTTCGACACGCTGCTGGGCTGGGAACGCTTTCGCGCGAGCATGTTCGGCATCCATCACTTCTGCACCATCGGGCTTAACCCCAAAGAAGCGAATGACCTGTCGATCGCCAACGAAGTGCTGGAACTCCTGCCGCGCTATCTGGTGAAGGACGGCGTGGTGGCGGTGGGCGAAATCGGCTACGACGACATCACCCCCGAAGAGGATCGCTTTCTCGCGGCGCAGCTTGAGCTGGCGAAACAATTCAATCTGCCGGTGCTGGTGCATACGCCACACCGCGACAAGATCGGTGGCACCAAACGCACACTGGCGGTGATCCGCGACGTGGGGATCGCCGAGCACCTGGTGATTATTGACCACCTCAACGAACTGACCCTGCCGCTGGTGCTGGACAGCGAGTGCTGGCGCGGCCATTCCATTTACCCCAACACCAAGATGTCGGAGCAGCGCATGGTCGCCCTGCTCAAGGAATACGGCACCGAAAAAATGGTGGTCAACAGCGCCGCCGACTGGGGCATCAGCGACCCGCTCAAGGTGCCCAAGACCGGCCAGGCGATGTTGGCGGCGGGCTTTACTGAAGCCCAGGTAGAACAGGTGCTGTTCCACAATCCGGTGGACTTTTTTGCCCAGAGCGGCCAGCTGGACAAGAGCTTGGTCAGCACCCCGCTGCCCATCGACCAACGCAAGCAATGGCAGGAAAACTCGGCCCTGCGCGGCCAGGAACCGGTGGTTAAATGAGCCCCCGTAGCGGCTGGACGGCGCCCCAGGTCGGGTATTGCAGCAATGTGCACCCGACCCGTGACCTGGACGGGTTACGCATCTCCATCGAGCAGCACTTTCAGGGCGTGCGACACCTGCGCGGGCTGCACGAACAGGACAGCGGCTTGTGGATCTGCGCTCACGCTGCGGCGCAATTACAACAGGCATCGGCGTGCACGCAATTCCTCGAGTTGCTCGATCAAACCGGCTTGCGGCTGACGTCGCTGAATGGTTTTCCCTATGGCGAATTCCATCAGGGCGCAGTGAAAGCCGAGGTGTATTTACCCCACTGGGCCGACCCACAGCGGCTGGCCTACAGCCTGAACCTGGCGCGCATCCTCGCGCAGGCCTTGCCGGTCGACTGCCACCAAGGAGTGATTTCCACGGTGCCGCTGGGCTATGCCGCCACCTGGACCGCGCCATTGCAGGCGCGCGCCGACGAGCACCTCAACCAACTCACTGCCGCACTCGCCAACCTGCACCGGGAAACCGGCAAGCAGATCGTGTTCTGCCTGGAGATGGAGCCCGATTGCGTGCTGGAAAACACCGAGCAGGCCATCGCGTTCTTCCAGCGTCGGCAGCGCCTGGACCCGAACCATGCTTACCTGGCCCTGTGTTTTGATGTGTGCCACCAGGCGGTGATGTTCGAGGATTGTTATCAGTCGCTGGCCAGGCTACGTCAAGCCCAGGTGCCCGGGGGCAAGATCCAGCTGTCCAACGCGATGATCTGCCGCTTGCCAACTGAGGACGCGCATCGCCGCGAACACGTGCTCGAGACCCTGAGCACCTTCGCCGAAACCACCTACCTGCATCAGGTAAAAGCCCTCGACCCTCTCGGTCGCATTATCAGCTGGCCGGACCTGCCGGCCGCGCTCGCCGACTGCAGCGGTTTGCGTGAACTGCGCATTCATTTCCATATACCGCTGTTCAGCGAACACTTGCTGTTGCCCGAACTCAGCGGCAGCCAGGCCGCGTTGGCACAGACCTTCGATTACCTGGCCGCCCATGGTGACTTCCGCCCGGTGCTGGAAGTGGAAACCTACAGCTGGGGTGTGCTGCCCGCACAACTGCGGCCCACCACCGAGCGCGCGCAACTGGAAGGGATCGCCGCCGAATTGCGCTGGGTTGAGGACCAACTGCGCCAGCGCAACCTGCTGCTTTCCCTCAAGCACGAGGCGTACGCCCATGCGCTCTGAACAACCGCTGCTGCTGATCAATGTGGTCGGGCTGACGCCATCGCTGCTGGGTGAGGCAACGCCGCATATCAATGCCCTGCTCAAGACCGCGCAGATGGCCTACTTGCAACCGGTGTTCCCCGCCGTCACCTCGACGGTACAAGCCTCGATCCTCACCGGCGCGCCGCCGTCGCAACACGGCATCGTCGGCAATGGCTGGTACTTTCGCGACCAGGCCGAAGTGCGGTTCTGGCTGCAACCCAATGCGCTGATCGAGGGTGAAAAGGTCTGGCACACGCTCAAGCGCGAGCTCCCGGGCTTTCGCTGCAGCCAGTTGTTCTGGTGGTACAACATGTACGCCGACGTGGATGCCGCGATCACCCCGCGCCCGCACTACCCGGCGGATGGTCGCAAACAATTCGGTCTGTATTCGTCGCCACCCGGGCTGCACGAACAGATCGAACGGCAGATTGGCGAGTTTCCGTTTCCAGGGTTCTGGGGCCCGGCGGCAGGGATTGCATCGAGCTGCTGGATCGTCGATTGCGCGATGGCCGAGTTCCAGATCAACCGGCCCCACTTGCAGTTGATCTACCTGCCGCACCTCGATTACAGCTTGCAGCGCGTGGGGCCCGATCATCCCTCGATTGCTGGTGAAGTACGGGCCATCGACAGTGAAGTAGGTCGCCTGCTGACCTTTGCCCAAGCGCAAGGCGCGGCGGTGATGCTGCTGTCCGAATATGGCATCGAAGCCGTCGAGCAGTCAGTGTCGATCAACCGCGTGTTGCGCGCCGAAGGCCTGTTGCAGGTGCGCCAGTCCCTAAGCTGGGAATTGCTCGACCCCGGCGCCAGCGCGGCGTTTGCCGTGGCCGACCATCAGGTCGCGCATGTCTACGTGAAGCAGGCGCAGGACATCCCGCGGGTCAAAGCCTTGCTGCAACGCCAGCCCGGCATCGAGCAGGTGCTGGACAAGGCCGAACAACGCGCCTGGCAGCTGGACCACCCGCGCAGCGGCGAGCTGGTGGCCGTGGCCGCCGCCGGTTTCTGGTTCGATTATTACTACTGGCTGGATGATCGCAAAGCACCGGATTTCGCGCGCACCGTGGACATCCACCGCAAGCCCGGTTACGACCCGGTCGAGCTGTTTATCGACCCGGCGATTCGTTTCCCCACATTGAAAGTGGCGCGCCGCCTGCTGCAAAAGAAGCTCGGCTTTCGCTACTACATGGACCTCATCCCACTGGACACCACCCTGGTACGCGGCAGCCATGGTCGCTTACCCAGCAGCGTACAGACCGGCCCGCTGCTGATCACCAATTGCGCACTGGCGCTACCGCAACACCTTGCGGCGACGGCAGTGAAGCAACTGCTCCTGGAACACTTCCTGGGGCGCCCACACCTCGAACTGGCCACAGCCAAGGAGCTTCCATGCGGCGAGCCTTATCTATAACTGTCCTGAGTGCACTGGCCGGGTTGGCCCATGCCCAAGGCACCACCCCCTTCGACTGCACCCAGTTCCTGCAGTTTGGAGGCAACCTCGACAAGACCCGCGCGGCCTTCGTGCAAAGCCGCGACACGCTCGCCTGGAACTGGTTTGCCTGCCTCAACCAGAACGTCTCCGCGCAAAGCCCGGATCGGGTCTGGGAGACCATGAAGCCTTCGGATCAGGTCTACCTGAGCAATGGCGCTCAGCCCCTGCCGTATGCCGAGCGCGAGCGCGTACCGATCGAGGTGATTGCACAGGCACAAAAACTGGGCATGAACCTCAACCGTACCTTTCACAACCTCAATGCCACGCAGCAAGTGGATGGGTTGATCCTGCAGATGGGCGGCCAGGTGCCGGCGGCGCAAAAAGGCCAGCCGGTACGTTTCCAACTGTTGATGGGCCAGGACACCTTCAACTACATCGTGCAGCAGAACGTCTACAACGTGAATGGCCAGGCCGCGCTGACCAGCGACCTGTCGTTCCCCTCCACAGCCTGGGAGTTGAAGGCTGCCTGGCTGTGGATCGGCAACAACCCGACCTATCAGCAGCAACTGATCAAGGATGGTTACTACATTGCCCAGGCCTACTATCAGCAGGACGGTAAATACCTGGTCGGCTACGCCGCGCTCAGCGGTTTGCATGTGATCAACAAACTGAACCCCGACTGGGTGTGGACCACCTTCGAAAACCGCAACAACAGCAAGTACACGGTGACCAACGCGACGCCTGCAACGCCGATGACCAACAGCACCGGGCCCACAAAGGCGGCGCAGCCGGTGAACACGACGTTTCAGGCCAACTTCCCGGCCCTGGCGCAGTACGAGCTGATCGGCGTGCAGTCCAACACGCTGCCGACCTTGCTCGCCAACTCCCAGCTGGAGTCGGCGTTCCAGAGCGAGTCTTCGTGTTTCGCCTGCCACAGCACCGCCGCGTATTCAGCGAAAAAAGGCTACTTCAATTTCGCCCTCAAACAACAGGGCGGCATCGTGTACCCCACGGCCGAACTGCCGCCCGCAGACTTTGTCGGCTACCACAAACTGGACTTTGTCTGGTCGCTCAAACGCGCCCAGTGGCAACGCTAAGGAGCCTCACATGAGCGTATTGAATTTCCCGCGTATCTACCTGGGCGGCCATATGTTCTGGAACCCGCCGACCGCCAACAACAACGACATGTACCCGCTCTATGACGCGGTAAAAATGCAGATGAACTGGCCGTTTTTGAAGGCCTTCAACATCACCCCGGAAAACGCCATCAGCACCTTGCTACCGTGGACAATCGCGCCGCTGTCACCCGCCAGCGTACCGCCCTACGTCATGCAGGTGCCGGGCAATGCCGGGCAGTTGACCACACCGATGATTCCCGGCGAATGGAACCTGTTCGGCGACAACGCGTGCGGCACCGTCAGCTACAACCAGACCCAATCGGTGGTCACCGGCGGCGAGTTGCCCAACGGTGGCTATGTGAGCCAGGACCCGCTGATCAACCAGAGCTTCCAGTTGCTCGGCAACCCCTTTGGCGGCGCGCCCTCCTCCCCGGCGCGCTTCGTGGACGTGAGCCCTTGGCAGAACACCTTCACCGCGCTGTATTTCGACAAGCTGGTGCTGGGCAATGCGCAGTGCGGCCTGACGCTCAATCGCCAGTTCCGCATGCTCGACCGCTTCCTGAACTTCAACTGGGCCAACCTGGGCGGCCTGGCCTATGTCACCACCACTTGGCAAACCTGTTTTCCGAAGGAAAACCTGGAGTGGGTGATCGGCAACTCGGCCTTGTTGCAAAACCTGCAAACGCAAATGGCGCAACAAAATGCCAAGGGCCTGATGTTCCGCTTTTCCACCTACCTGACCTGCTACGACAAGAACGGCATCCTCAACAATTACCCGCCCATCGACACCCACAGCTCCAGTGCGGCCGCCCAGGCCAAGGTGCAGGCCATGTATCAGCAGGGGCTGGACAACGTCGGCGATATTTTCTTCAACCCCGCCTACAGCCGTACGGTGGGCACCCTGGGCCTGTGGTTCGACGACGAATTCCCCACCGCCCCCGCTGGCAGACGCCTGTTACCCGCCAGCCCCGTGCCCATCTACAAAACCACGCCGGCGCAGTCGACACCGGCGCAGTTGGGCGTGATCTCGGCCCAGGCCCATGGCGCTACCTTGTCGCTGGACCTGAGCAACGCCTTCCCGTTCTATCCGATCGACAGAAACGCAGCCATACCGGTAGCCGCCAAGTACCAGGCCGGCAACTACCAGATTGGCATTCGCCAGAATGGGCAATTCAGCTCGCTGGCCAGTTTCGGTTATGACGACTATCAACAGGCGGCGTTCGACAAGCGCTCCGGCATCCTCGACCTGACGCTGACGGCACAAGCACAGACGCAACTGCAAACCGGCACCCTGGAACTGCAACTGCAGGGTGCCACCGCCGTCACCGCCGCGACCCAGCAGATGTGGACTGCCGAAGTGGTGGAGAGCGCCAGCTTTATCGACGTGGGCGACACCCGGACGCTGCAGGTCATGGTGCAATACGACGGCCTGCCCGCACCGGCCGGCACCACGTTGTGGGTGGCGGAATACGGCAATGCCTACATGCTGTGCACCACCGATTACTACCTGGCATTCAGCAACCCGGCCAACTTCACGCTGTTCAACAATGACCCGCAAAACCCGGCCAATAACAGCGCGAACCTGCCGCAATTCAAGGGTGCATCGACGCTGCTCAGCCAGGTGACCGAGGGCACGGGCCGCCAGCTCATGGCCACACGGCTCGCGGTGGCAGCGGATCAAATGACGCCGGTGACCTATCAGCAATTTTTGCCGACACCCGCCGCTGTCGCCTTGAGCCCGACGCTTAAGTTCGCCAACCCGATCGCGATGCAGGGCACGTTGCAGGACCCGCTCAACAGTACGGTGCAATACAGCCTGACCAAGATTCAGACCGACGCCAATGGCATCGCCAACCTGACCGTCACGGGCTTGGCACCGGGGTTTCCGACCTTGCGTTTTTTCCTGCAGGAAGGTCAGCAAACACCCACCATTCCGTTCAGCTTCCCGCTCCCGACGGCCTTCACCGACTTCCTCGCACCGCTGCGCGTACTGCCGCTGGAGCCGCAGCTGCAGCAGGATTTCGTCAATGCGTGGAACCGCATTTATATGAACAAGGACGCGGGCACCGTGATCTGGGAGACCTTCATCTACCCCTTCATCCTGCAGCCGTTCTATTACCTGTACCCGATCATGAGCAAGTTCATGCCACTCAACTCCTTGACGCGCATCGAGGGCGCCGTCGACCAATTGATTGTGTTGATCAGTAAGGAATACCAGGAGGAAAGCACCCTGGCGATGCCCATCACACGGGACATGCCGCAAAGCCGTCGCGCGGTGCTGGAACTGTGGGCGCAGGCCCTGATGAAACGCAATTACCCGCCCATTCCACTCAGCATGAGCGACTACGACTAAGCCACACACAGGATCGCCGGGTGGCGTAACAATCACCCGGCACACCACAGGAGTGTCCTATGAACACCAGCCTCTTAAGCCGACTGTTGCTGCTGATACTGCTGCTCAGCCCTGGCGCGTTTGCCGCAGACGACAGCGGCGCCGTGTACTTCACCAACGGGGTGCACAACAGCGAGGGATGTAATCAACAGAACGGCAACTGCATTGCCGAACGCGCGCCCGGCGACCCGTCCGATCCGTTTTTTCCGGCGCAATGGATCAGCGACTGGACGATGTACCGGGTGATGAACAACTACGAGAAAAACCAGCCGCCCTACAGCAATCCACCTTCCACCCTCACGCCTGCGGATTACACCGTTTCCAAGGGCACCAGCTACTACGACACCGCCTACATCCCAGCGGACGGCGACGGCTTCGGCGCGATGATGGAGCACTACGAGAAGTACTGCCTCCCGATCTTCCCGATCAAGAACAACAACTACACCTGCTCGTTCGTGTCCCTGGGCAACAAGGCGTACTTCCTGACGTATCCGCAGGACCGCCCGAAAGACATGCCGGCCTGCTGCATGTTTTCACCGATGAATCATCCGCCACGCCAAAGCTTTATCGAACACCTGCCGTACAGCGCCGCGCGCAGCAAAAACCTCAACGGCAGCGTGCAGGCGTATGCGCTGGACCTGCAATCACCGGCGGGGCCGATCCTGTTCGGGTATGCCTTCAACAAACAACAGTCGGGGTCGCCGCCCTACCGTTTGCCCCAGTCATTCTTCTTTTCGGGGGACGCCAGCGTCGCGAATGCGCCCATCGTGAGCCAGAACTACACGAATTTCCGTATCGCCAGACCCGACCCGAAACAGACCTGGGACCAAGTGGCCGCGATGTGCCCGTCGAACCCGCCGCCTTGCCAGCTGTTCGAACCGCCGGCGTCCCAAAGCAACGGCCACAAGGCGCAGTGGAACCAGCTCATGCAGCGCAAACCCTGACCCACAAGGACGGATCGCCATGAAAACGTTATTCAGTGTGATGTTACTCGGGCTGGTCAGCCTGTCGGCCCAAGCCCGGGAGGCGCCTCAGGCGTCGACGCTGGCCACGCAGCTCAATTGCCAGCCGCCCAGCAGCGCACCCGCCGCCACTGCCCCGCAGGACCAGTTCGATCAATACAGCTGGCAGATGTTTATCGCCTTGAACTGGCCTGCCCAGGACGGGCAACGCGGCACGCCCAACTGCAACAAACAACCGGGCGATGCCGGCTACACGGTGTGGCAGACCTACAAAACCGTCAGCGAAATCTTCCTGCCGGGAGCCGCCAACCCAGGGCCCTGGAACAGCCCGCTGACCGCTCGCAGCCTGGGCATCATCAACATCGCTGCGCTGAAGAACAGCTCACTGGTCAACTCCATCGACCAGGCCGTCGGCGGCTGGTTGATCGACCAGGCGGGCAACCCGACCTACTACGACATCTCGGCCAACCAGGCTTCCTATAACTACATCGTGGGCAACAATTTCTACAACGCCAACGTGGTGTCCAAAGCCAGCAACATCAGCTTCCCCAACGGGGTCATCGAGATCAAATCGAGCTGGCGCATGCTTACGCCCAAGGACAACGCCAGCCATTACCTGACGCAGTTCGCGCGCGTGGCCACCTTCAATAACCAGGGCCAACGCACCGGGGTGACCGAGGCTTACCTCGGGCTGGTGGGCCTGCATATCATCACCAAGGTCAATGGCTACCCGCAGTGGATCTGGTCGACCTTCGAGCAAATCGAAAACGTGCCGCCCAAGGCCAAGGTCAATGGCCAATGGGTCGACCAGCCTGTCGCCGGCACCGCCTATTCCTACTACAACCCGCTCGCGCCTGCTGCGACGCTCAACCAGTCACCGTGCAACTGGCAAACCCAGGGCACGCAACTGGTCTGCGTGCCCAAACCCGGTACTACGTTCCAGACGCCGAACCCACTGAACCGCGTGACACCGATTGCCGATGCCACAGGCTGGGTGAACGCCAATTACCAGGCCAACCCCGGCCTGCAACGCAGCGTATTGAAGTACTACCAGCTCATCACCACCCAGCGCCCATTGATGCCGAACAACCCGAGTAACCCGCTGGGCCAACCGACACCGGCGCTGTCGGCCAACGTGACCATGGAAAGCTACATCCAGCCCAACAGCAGTTGCATGAACTGCCACTCCATGGCGACACCGGTGAAGAGCCCGTTCAAATCCGACTTTTCCTACCTGTTCAAATTCGCCAATCCGCCTGTCACCCCACACGCCACGGACAAGGAATAGACCATGAGCATCCTCAATGGACCACGACTGAATTTCTGGGGCGGCATCCGCACGGACGTGAGTTTGCCGAACAACTCACCGACCATTCCCTTCAACGGCAACCCGAACTGGCCGCTGTTCGACCTGACCACGTCGACCCTCGCGCCAGGTGCGCAGCCGTATACCGATGACCAGTTGAACAACATGATCAACGCGCCGGCCGGCAACTACTACACCGCTGGCGGCTGGAACCACTATGGCCAGCATGTGGTGGACATGCAGAACGCCTTGATCAGTTCCCAAGGTGCGCCGGGCAACATCAGCACCACCGGCGACCAGGTCGGCCAGCCCGTGTACCTGCTGGGCTCGGTGGACCCGGTCACCGGACAAGGCCCGGTGTCCGGCCCGATGATGGTAGACCTCGACCCCAGCGCCTCGACCACCACACAGATATTCGTCGGCGGCCTGCAAATCGGCAGCAGTGACAATATCCAGTTGCTGATCCGCTGCAATGCGGTGTGCAGCAGTTTCGACGTGACCGGCCGTGTGCTCGACCCGGCAAAGATGGACGCGCCGGGCTCGTTCCATGCCAGCGGCACGTTCCAGCTGACCTTCCCGCTGAGCAGCATCGTCAGTTGGAACCAAAACAGCAGCGGCCTCAAGGCGATCATCCAGGCCCCGGGGGCGACCGGCATTGTCCTGCGTTTCGTGATGTTCGAGATGTGCCCGCAGATGACCACCGCGCAACTGGACGCCGATTACGCGGCGGGCAAATACACACCCAACCCAAGCATCGGCCGCGTGATCGGTACCCTGGCCCCGGCGTTTGCCGGCGAGCCGTCGGGCTGCCAGCCAGGTCGGCAACTGGTCAACCAGGTCACGGGCAATGCCGCCTATGCGGCCCTGGGCAACAATGGCTTGCTGAGCCTCGATATGGTCAACGTCATCCCCAAGCAAACCTTCCGGGCCGTGCGGGACGACATCACCAGCCCTATCGGGCCGAATGCGAACTACGGGCCGGTGACGATTTCCGCTGGCGCGGCCGCGTTGATGACCCTCAACCCAACCACCAGCCCGTTGGTCAATTACTACGTGTACGGCGGCATCGTCGACGTGGCGCTCAATGCCAGCCAGCAGCAAGCCGTTAAGACCACCGCGTTGAACATCACCGCGCCCAACCCGGTGAACGGTCAAAAACTCAACGCGACCGAATCGACCTATCGGGTATACGCCGATCAGCGCAATGTGTATCTGGAGGATTACCCCAATGGCCTGACCATCACGTTACAGGTCAGCTACCTGGGCGGGCCGGTGCCCAACGCCACCAAGGTCAGCCTGGGGGCCAGCGCACCTGGGGTTTATGATCAAAAGCAATACACCGACTTCCTCAACTTTCCGACGTCACTGACCGTCAATGCCGGCCAACAGACGGTGAGTTTTCCGGTCACCCTCAAACCCGGCAGCGCCAGCCAGGCAGGCTTTGTCGCGCTGACCTGCACGGCCAATGGCGTGGACGACGGCGCCTTCTTCACCAACTTGCGCAAATATGCCCAGACCGACTTCGGCATTCCCAAGGGCAGCATCATCACCTGGCAGCAGATGTACCCCAACGTGCTGCGCTTTCACTATCTGGCCTTCCCCGCCATGTCGCGCTACATCCCGCTGAACCAACCCGACGCGATCATGGGCGCGAAGAACGCCATCCTCGCGCGCACTTCGGACGCCTACAAAGGCACCACACTGTTCATGCCGGTGGTGCGTTCGATGTCGCCGGCCCAACGGGCGCTGCTGCGCGCCTATCTCACCGGCAGCCCGTGGCAGCCGCCGCAATAGGAGCAACGCCCATGACCCTGCATATCCCGGCGCAGCCCATCGAAAACCTGCGCCCCAGTACACTGATCGCCGAGAGCCTGCTCAACCCACGCGGTGTGTGCGTGCAAGCCGATGGCAGCCTGCTACTGGCCGAGGCCGGCTCAGGCCTGGCGGACCAGCCGTTCAGCGGCCGCGTCAGTCGGCTACGACCCGACCCGTTGCAGCCCGGTGCCTATCTGCCCAGCGAGACCCTCGCACAAGGCTTTCGCGCCATGAACATGCAGGCGCGCATGCTGCGTGATGAAATCATGGGGTTGTCGGACATTGCCTGCGGCGGCGGCCGTTGCCTGGCCAGCCAGACCGATTATGTCGGCGGCTCCAAACTGCTCGACCTGCAATACAGCCCGCCCGAGCCGGTGTTTCACAGCCGTGGCAATTTGAATGCGCTGTGTTATCACCCGACCCGCAACAGTTGGCTGGCGGTCAAGCCCGATACCAACCAACTGGTGGAGTTTCGCGACGGCCAGGACGAACAGGTGCTGGTGCAACTGCCCGAACTGGACATGGGCCAGGAAGCCGTCCCCGTGACCCTGGTGTATGAACCGCAGACAGACGCGGTGCTGATCAGCCTGTTCTCCGGGGAGCTGCACGGCGACCCGGCGCGCAAGGGCATCGACTTTGCCGACTTCGCAGGCCAAGTGGTCCGAGTGCACCCGGCCAGCGGGCAGATTGAGGTGGTGATACGTGGCCTGCAATTGCCCACGGGCCTGGCGCTGTGCCCGCAGGGCAACCTGCTGGTGCTGGAGCTATGCAACCACCTGCAACAACCCTTGCCGCCGGACTGGAGCGGCGAGCCGCTGCATGGCGGTTTTACTCGATTCAGTGGGCGATTGTTGCGTTGCAACCTGCACACCGGGCCGGTCGAAGTATTGGCGCGCGGGCTGGATACGCCGTCCAACCTGTGCGTGGTGCAAGGCGCGGTGTTAGTGAGCGAAGGCATGGGGCTGGCCGGCCGGCGCATACCCACACCCGACAACACGGTGGTGCCATTGAGTGGCCGGTTACGCCGGGTGCAGCTCTGAACGCCGCCTTATGCAGGCAAGACCGCAGCGTCTAACATCAAAACGGTAGCGGGCCCGGCACGAAAAGAGGGATTGTGCCTGGCCGCTTCCACCATATGAGCGGCCAGATGATGGGCATCCAGTGCGTCCTGGGAAGCCCACGTTTCGATCAGGACAAAACTGTCTTGGTTGCCCGCAACCGGGTGCAAATCGTATTGCAGGCAGCCATGCTCGGCCCTGACCTTGGGCGCCAGCCCTTCGAATGCGGCCAACTGCTGCGAACCTTTACCGGGCTGGGTATGGATAATCACGACAAGCCGAACTTCATCTGACATGAAAACACCGTTGCATAGGCTGGATAGGGAACCCGCACAGTACGTGAGCAAAGAGCGGGCGGCAAAAGACGTAACAGGCACTTTTATTTCACAGGGTTTTCACAGTTGAGCGCCTAGGCTTAACCCAGCTCCTAAGTGAACACCTTTTAAGCCCGCGCCCCCATCGTGGGCTTTTCTTTGTCCGGTGAACGGTGGCTTTATGCGCTGCAATCACCTTCGCATCATGAGCCCACTGCACGTGTTTACCGGCGCTGTAGTCGTAGCCGTCAGGCCTGAGCAAATTTTGCTCGCTGGAACACGGTACACGGCGTATTCAAGCATCGCTTGCTGCCAGTCCGCACCCCGCTCGGAGCCTGGCCACTTCTCATGATGGAAGCCGCCACTGCTCCAACCCGGCCCGACCTGATCGTAAGCAACCGCTTACGCTGAGCGCCTTTCGTTACGATTTTGTTGTTTTTTTACGCCTTTCCCGTTCTTTCGCTCGTATCGGTGGTGAAAAAACCAAACGACCAAAAGCAGGCCTGCCAAGCCAAAAATGAACAGCAACAGCTCTATTGCGGGACCTTCGTGTGAAAACATTTTTCGTTCCTCATCCTGAAGTCGCGTGACCCGAAACAGGTCATGCACGAAACTATTCGTAACAATTCATACATTTTCAGGTTAACGGCCAAAACCACCTGTGGCAACCCTGAATTGCGTTGCAACCATTGATCTAGACGGGTTGTTTATCGTAACGATTGAGTTGCAAGGCCCGTCAAGGCGCGCCTGCGGTAACCGAACTGACAGAAAACTGTGCTGGACTACGCTGGTGCTTTGGGGTTGGACGAAGCCAACACCACGCGCTTCGCCCCTGCTTTCCTCCAGGCAATAAAAAACCGCGATATCGCGGTTTCCAACGCAGCTGCGTAGGGGCGTCATTACCTGTTTGTTTATCGCCGTGCTTACTGGATTGACTACAGGGCGTTCAGTGGCCGAACAAGGAGTTCATCAATGATTCGTCAAGCATTACCCAGCGACGCAAAGGCCATCGCCCAGGTGCACATCAGCAGTTGGCAGCAAGCGTATCGCGACCTGATACCTGCCGAATACTTGAACGCGTTGGACGCAACGCTGGCTCAGCGTGAATCATCCTGGATTCGCTCGATTGAATCGGCCGAGTCGAACGTATGGGTCGCGGAGCTGAACCAGCAGGTCGTTGGCTGGATATCAGTCGGCGCCAGCCGTGACGAAGATGCCGCCGAGGGGAACGCAGGTGAGGTCATGGCCATCTATGTGTTAGCCAGCCATTGGCAAACCGGGGTCGGGCTGGCCTTGTGGAAAGCAGGTTTGCAGTGGTTGGTTGAGCAGGGATATCAGCGCTTAACGCTTTGGGTGTTGACCGGTAATGAAAGGGCTATCCGATTTTATCGCAGGGCCGGATGCGTGGAGGAAACAGGCAGTGAGCGTAATCTTCAGCGCGGCGGTGCAGCACTGGTAGAGGTGAGGTATGGGTTGCCCTTCACCCGGTTGAGCTAGGCAAAAAGGGTGCGTTTTTTGTTATGCGCGCCCTGGTGTGGATGGCACATCATTGGCAGCAACCCACAGGCCTGAACAGGCCCGCGCAGTCCTTGAAAAATTATTTTATGAACCGGTGCATCCACTTTGATCGTTGGCTCGTAGATTCAATACCCTCACTCGGAGGGCATAAGAGCCAAGGAGATACATCATGCACGCTTTTTACAAAAAACTTGCTGCAGCCGCCTGCTTCTCGATTCTCTCCGTCACCGCAACGCTCAGCTTTGCCGCCGACACCGTGATGGTCGGAGGCGCAGCGATGTACCCCAGCAAAACCATCGTAGAAAACGCGGTCAACTCAAAGGACCACACAACACTCGTTGCGGCAGTCAAGGCCGCCGGACTGGTTGATACGCTCAACAGTAAAGGGCCTTTCACCGTATTCGCACCGACAAACGAAGCCTTTGCCAAGCTGCCGGCAGGTACCGTCGACACACTGGTCAAGCCTGAACACAAAGCCGACCTGACTAAAATCCTCACCTACCATGTTGTGCCTGGTACTCACACATCGGCACAGCTGATGGCCGACGCCAAAAAGAACGGAGGCACCGTTGTGCTGAAAACCGTTCAAGGCGAGTCGCTGAATATCAAACTGCACGACGGCAAACTGTGGGTAGTCGATGCCAAGGGCGGCAAAGCCGGTATCAGCATCGCAGACGTGATGCAGTCCAACGGCGTGATCCACGTTGTCGACTCGGTCTTGATGCCTTAAACGCTCTTCACACCCGGCAGGCGCAGCGCTTGCCGGATGTTGGGACGTGTATGTCAAGGAAACGGCTCCAGAGGTTCGCAGGCTCTGTACATAGGGCTAAGCCTTCACTCCAGGCCACAAAAAAAGGCGCTACTAAGAGCGCCTTTTTTACCGCCAACTTACTGCAAGCCAACCTGACGCAGCTCGGGCGTAGCTTCGCCACCGATAGCGATTTTTTTTGGTTTGGCTTCTTCAGGAATCACGCGCAGCAAGTCAATGCTCAACAGTCCGTTGTTCATCGAAGCACCGCGAACCTCAATGTGATCCGCCAGACGGAATGACAACCGGAATGCTCGTTGCGCGATGCCCTGGTGCAGATAAGTCACTTCTTTCCCGGTTTCACGCTTGTCGCCAACGACTGTCAAAACCCCCTTCTCGACCTGGATATCCAGATCCGCTTCAGTGAGCCCAGCTACTGCGATGACAATACGGTATTCGTCATCACCATGCTTTTCCACATTATGAGGCGGATAGGTATTCGGAGCCTCGCTGCGAAGCGCCGACTCAAACAGGTCATTGAAACGATCGAAGCCCACAGATTGACGGAACAGCGGGGCCAACGAAAGGGTAGTAGCCATCTCTAAATCTCCTGATTAAATCCAAGTGATCAAGTGCGCGACCCGCATTCGGCGTCGCGTGATAAAAATTTATGTGCGACGGAAAAAATTTCAAGAGGGCAGATAAAAAATTTTACGATGCCTAGGCAAAGCCGTGGTTAACGAGGTTCTCGGCAGGTGGCCCCACTGATCGCCTCTGAAGCTTTCCATTGGCAAACTGGCCCAGTTTGCATCCGCGTGCCTGAGGATCAGACGCGTGCGGTCGTGCCAGGGGCCACCCTAGACGATGATCTCGGACGGCCTGCCGTGCAGGTGGTGCAGGAGAAAGGCGCCTGGCTCTTTCCCGAGGAATACTGGAATGGGGACTCACTGAGCGCGAGAACCCCTGCCTGGGCCTCAGTAAGAATAAAGTGCTCGGATGACGCGGCGAACCTCGTAACGAGTGACGACTTCCTGAATGAACTCGAATCAGAGCTGGGCTTACCACAGAAAGGCGAAACAGAAGACGAATTTGTCGCTCGTGCAAAAGCGAGCATGTTCGAAATGCTTAAGGCTAAGCTCAAGTAACCGCCTCCAAGCCCGGCCCGCCGGGCTTTTTCATGCCTGCTAGATGCAAGCAACCCTGCACGAGGTTGCGTTGATGATTTTTTGATTGGATTTCGGTCAAAAACAGCTAGCCTAGGTTTTTGCTATTTATTATTCGTCAAGGAACGTTATGAGCACAGACGATCGCTTCAAACAATCTGTCATCACCGTATTGGCCAAGCGAGCAGGAAATCGATGTGCCAATCCAGGATGTGGTGCCCTCACGAGTGGTCCGACGAGCGAACCCACCGGATCTGTCAATTTGGGAGAAGCGGCACATATATATGGAGCTAATCCTGGCTCAGCAAGGTATGACGAAAAAATGGCGTCATCTGAGCGAAGCGCCATCACAAATGCGATTTGGCTCTGTGGGAACTGCCATAAAAAAATTGACGACGACCCAAGCAGATATCCGTCAGGCCTACTATTTGAATGGCAGCGTGAACATGACAAGCGGATTTCTGACGAGGTTGGGAGAGCAGCAGCGGAGGTCAGGCACAGGTACGAAAAGCGTCACCTTGAAGAATTTGGTAAGTTGAGCTATTTGGCTGAACGCCTAATTATCGATAAAGACCCGTATTGGGAATACTTGCTAACCGCCGAAGTTTTACGATATGAAATAGCGCCTTCATTACAGCGATGGGAGGCATTAAAGAGTGGACTATACACAAAACCCACCAAGCGCGTACATAAAGACGAATCACTCTTATGGCTAAGCGACAAGTCTGAAGAAATCCAACTAATCGTAGCAGCGTTTAGCAAGCTAACCAATTTCGAACTAACGAAAACATGGGGAGAACCTGGAATTGCAGGAAGCGACGTAGATATCGTCAGAATATGCAGGCTATACGGAGAGCTTTGCGCCAACACTTTACTTTGGGAAGAGTCCGTTCGCTTTACAAGTGTCGATGAAGACTTCTCGGCCATTCGAGACCTATACATTGGCGTAGCCGGTTCGGTCATTGAGCATACGGCCAAAATACCTAAATTCTTATCAGACATGATAGCCTCTCGTCCCACCTCAGGAACATATGAGCTCATTCTTATTATTGAATTGCCTGAAGGATGGGCCGATAAAGTTGCAGCAGAATTCAAAAGGGTCGAGAGATCTTTTCGTCACTAAACAATATCAGCCGAAATCCAGCATTTTAACCACAAGGCTTCCAATATTACGTCTAGACAAACAAGTGTTTGCACCGCTGAAAACTTTAGACTCGCACAATTGGAGAGCATATGGCAGACACCTCCCTCACCTTCAAATGCCTCGGCCACACCAAGCGGGATGACGGTTTGATCGGCCACTACCAGCTGGAAGTAACCGACACCCGCGATGGCACGACCGTAGAGATCTCAGTCCCGACGAGGCATCTCATTTCAACTCGTAGTATGGAGAGCATTCTCCTCCATCGGAAAATGTTCTACTCCGTCACGCAGCGTAAGCACGCCAAGATACTCAGTGAGATGTTCGATCAGCAGCAGCTGGAAGCAACCCGAGACTAGCCAGGCCCGCCGGGCTTTTTTTCGCCTAACTCAGGCTGTCTATCCAAGGGAATCAGTCGCCGCCAGAAGCAAGTCTCAATAGGTTGGAAAACTGAAAAATCGCAACGTTGATTTCATCTTGAGTATCGCCATCCCAGTCTTCGACAGATACCAGCTCCGTTTTGAGCGACGCTATTCGTTTTTGGATATCTGCAATTTCCTCATGCCCGCATTGTTTTGCCACCGCCATCCATTTTGCGTCTGGGATTCGTTCCTGTAGGGAGAGCCCTTCTCTTGCCTCTGCTATCAGTGCAGATAAATTGCTCATGGGGTATTTCTCCTCAAAAGTCAGGCCGATTCAGAGGGGCAGTATAACGGCCCCCACTCCGCCGCCAGATGTAAAAAGCCCAGCGCGGGGCTGGGCTACCAAATCTGCCGTCGAATTTCTCGAAGCACTGCTACTTCAAGATCTCGTACCAAATCTGCGCGTTAACCAGCATTCTGACCGCGTTATCTTTATCGATCGCATACTGTGGGGCTGTCTCCCAGGGTAGCGAACTACCTTTAAAGACCAGCAGCGGCTCATCCGTGCCGCGCTCAAGCAAAAGTCGAGCACTAATAGATGTGAACTCAGGCTTGGCATTCAACGTATCGCGCATATTCGGGCGCTGCATTGGCGGAAGCTGACTCCAGGCAACAAACTCTTTGATCGGCTCCAGCTGTAGTGGTCAACTAATCCCGGACACGACGTTAAGTTTTTCCTCGGCCCGCGCTGGCGCCAACCCATCGTTGAATTGGTGAGGCCGAATCCAGTTGTAGCGATGCATCAAAAAATGGCTGATATCGCGCTGTGCTTCCTGCGCAGTTCGATAGCCCACGGTCGGTATCCATTCTGTTTTCAAGCTGCGAAATACGCGCTCCATCGGTGCGTTATCCCAGCAGTTTCCTCGTCGACTCATGCTCTGGCGCATGCGGTATCGCCACAACCGCTGGCGAAAGAGTCGGCTTGCATATTGCGATCCCTGGTCCGAGTGGAATAGCAGATCCGAAGGCCTGCCACGCTGCTCGTAAGCCATATCCAGCGCTTTGATCACCAGCTCAGCGTCTGGCTTTTCCGACAGCACCCAGCCCACGATCCGACGCGTACAAAGATCCAGGACGACAGCCAAGTAATGCCACTTTCCTTGCGCCCAAATGTAGGTGATATCGCCGCACCAGACTTGATTGGGCGCTGGCACGTCGAACTCGCGGTTCAATGTGTTCGGGATATCCAGTCTTTCTATTGTTGCCCGCTTGTAGGCATGGGAGCCGGGTTGTTTGCTGACTAAATCAAGCTCGCGCATCAAGCTACGCACTTTGAATCGACCGAGTTGCTCACCGTCTTCACGCATCAGCGACAGGATGCTGCGACTGCCCGCAGAGCTGCGACTTTGCGAGAACAGCTCACTGACGCGACTACGCAATCGAAGCCGTTCAACATCGGGCGTGCGGCGCCGCAGGCGCTGGGCGTAGTAACACGAGCGAGTGACGTCAAACACCTTGCACAGCCAATCAACCGGTTCATGGGCGTTCAACTGGTCAATCAGCGCGAACGCTCGTGATCTTCCGACATCAAGAGCGCGGTAGCCTTTTTTAGTATTGATTTCTCTCGCTCAAGCCGAGCAATCCGGGCTTCCAGCTCCTGAATTTTTTGCTGTTCCGGAGTCAGTGCCTTGCTCTGCGGGGTGACGCCTTTATGTTCTTTCTGAATCTGGTCAACCCAGCGGCGCAATGCCGATTCACCAATGCCGAGTGAACGGCTGGCTTCGATGTAGCTGTAGTTTTGTTTGAGCACAAGGTCGGCAGCCTCGCGCTTGAATTCAGGAGTAAAGGAGCGGCGTTGTTTGGTCATCTGACACCTCGATCTGGCGAGCATTCTCGCCTAAATGGGTGTCCGGTTTCATTAGACCACTACATGCAGAATTAACCTTAAGAAGCGTTTAGAGCCTAAACCGAGCGCTCAGATTCATCGCTATCGAGATATTTCTCGCCACTACGATCTTCAATAATTTTCTTCATCGCCATTTGTGCGTCTGGATCACCGCACTCAGCCATGCATTCAAGGCAATACCCGCCGCAATCCATGAGTTCAGCGCAGGTATTTAAGGGCCGCCGCCGGCGCGACCGGCTTGGACGCCTGACTTTTCCAGAGTGAACTGATATGCGCCCCCCCGTAATACGGAAAACAGGGACTTGCCGCCGGGCATGGTGCGGCGCAAGAACGGCAAAGTATGGGTCGGGTACTACTACCGCGACTCCACCGGAAAGGAAATCCCCTCGGGCGGCGACTTGAGCAAGGCCCGTTTGAAATGGGCTGAGCTGGAGGCGAAGGAAAAACCAGCCGACCTGACCACGATGAAAGGGATCTTCGACAGGTACGAACGCGACGTTATCCCAAAAAAGGGAGAGCGGACCCAGAAGGACAACCTGGCCGAACTTAAACAGCTTCGGCCCACATTCGACGGGGCTCCCATCGACTCGATAGCCCCGGCCAACATTGCAGGCTATCGCGATGCACGCTCAGCAAAAGTCAGGGCGACTAGGGAAATCGCCCTGCTTTCTCACGTTTTCAACATGGCGCGGGAATGGGGGCTTACCGAGCGGGAGAACCCTTGCCAAGGCATCAGGAAGAACAAAGAAACGCCACGCGACTTCTACGCAAACGCGGTGGTGTGGGATGCGGTCTATGGAATGGCAGAGCCTGAACTCAAGGAGGCGATGGATCTTGGCTATTTGACCGGGCAGCGGCCCGCTGACGTGATAATCATGCGCAGCGACGATACCGAGGGTGACTACTTCCTGGTGACGCAGGGCAAGACTGGGCTGAAGCTCAGAATCTTAATGCGCACTGACGCCGGGGAAAACAGCCTGGGTCGACTTATAAGGGAGATTTCAGAAAGGAATGCACATCACTCTTCCAAGTACCTATTGATCAACAAGCATGGAAAGAGAATGACGAAGGGCATGTTGCGCTTGCGCTGGGACAGGGCAAGGGAGAAGGCGCAGCAGAAAGCAATCGACCAGGGTGACCCATTGCTGGCTGCGAAGATTGGCGGGTTTCAATTCCGTGATATCCGGCCTAAAGCGGCGTCGGAAATCGTCGACATTGGCGATGCGAGCTTGCTGCTCGGCCATAGTAAACAGGAGATCACAAAGCGGGTTTACCGGAAGATTGGCGCGACTGCCAAGCCCCCCAAATAGGCAAAGTTTCGGAACTCCTGCTGTTTGCCCAACTTCGCCGACCAAACCCCAGAAACGCAAAAGCCCCGCTTTCGCGAGGCTTTCGTGTAAATCTTGGCGGGAAACCAGGGATTCGAACCCTGGAGACGCTATTAACGTCCGCCGGTTTTCAAGACCGGTGCATTCAACCACTCTGCCAATTTCCCTTTTGCATCACAGGATTATAGTAGCCCATCCCGTGTCAGCGGGCGCCATAATACCCGAATGAAACACACTGTCAAACTCTTGCCATGGCTTGTTACAGAGCGTCTGTTATGATTCTTGCGACTGAATGTTTCAAAACTGAAGGAGTGTCGCCATGCGCGAACAGAATTACGCAGTGAATGGTAACGCGCAGGCTGAGCAGCTTGAAGTCAGCCGCGTGTTGCGCAACACCTACGGCTTGCTCGCCCTTACCCTCGCATTCAGCGGCTTAATGGCGTACGTAGCGCAGCAAATGCACGTTGGCTACCCGAATATCTTTGTCGTGTTGATCGGCTTCTACGGCCTGTTCTTCCTGACCAACAAGCTGCGCGATTCGGCCTGGGGCCTGGTGTCGGCATTTGCCTTGACCGGTTTCATGGGCTTTATCCTCGGCCCGATCCTTAACCGTTACCTCGGCATGGCCGGCGGTGCGGAAGTGGTCAGCTCGGCGTTTGCCATGACAGCCCTGGTGTTTGGTGGCCTGTCGGCCTACGTGCTGATCAGCCGCAAGGACATGAGCTTCCTGGGTGGCTTCATTACTGCAGGCTTCTTCGTGTTGCTGGCAGCAGTGGTCGCCGGGATGTTCTTCCAGATCAGCGGTCTGCAGTTGGCGATCAGCGCCGGTTTCGTGCTGTTCTCCTCCGTGTGCATCCTGTTCCAGACCAGCGCCATCATCCACGGCGGTGAGCGTAACTACATCATGGCGACCGTCAGCCTGTATGTGTCGATCTACAACCTGTTCATCAGCCTGTTGCAGATCTTCGGCATCATGAGCCGTGATGACTGATTGCTAGCGGCATAAAAAAAGGCCCCGCATCGAAAGATGCGGGGCCTTTTTGTTTTTAACGCTTCAGTACCGGTTAGGTTCCATTTCCAGGTCAACCTTGAAGCGTTCAGCAATGTCCTGCTGGATACGCAGCGCCAGGCTGGCAATGTCGTGCCCTGTGGCGGCACCATAGTTGACCAACACCAGCGCCTGCATCTTATGCACGCCCGCATCGCCGTCACGAAAGCCTTTCCAGCCAGCCTTGTCGATCAGCCAGCCGGCAGCGAGCTTCATCTGCCCATCGGCCTGCGGGTACGCCACCAGGTCCGGATACAGCGCCTGCAACTCTGTGGCCAGCGTTTGGGATACCAACGGGTTCTTGAAGAAGCTGCCCGCATTGCCCAGCTCTGCCGGGTCCGGCAGTTTTTCGCGGCGGATGCTGCAGATGGCGCGACTCACGTCACTGGGCGTTGCCTCGGTGATGCCCAGCCCTGCCAGGCGCTGCTGCACCGGGCCGTAGTCGAGTTTCAAGTGGCTGGCACGGCTCAAGGCAAAGCGCACACGCAGGATCAGCCAGCGCCCTGTCTCGTGCTTGAACAGGCTGTCGCGGTAGGCATAGTTGCACTCTTGCAGGCTGAAATCCCGCAACTCGCCGGTTTGGCGATCCAAAGCGGTCAGGCCGGCAAAAACGTCTTTGATCTCCACTCCGTAGGCGCCGATGTTCTGCATCGGCGCGGCACCGACGGTGCCCGGGATCAGGCTGAGGTTTTCCAGGCCGCAGAAACCGTGTTCCAGGGTCCACAGAACAAACGGATGCCAGGTTTCGCCCGCTTCGGCCTCGACCACCACGTGCACACCATCATCTTGCAGCACGCGAATGCCCTGGCTTGCCATGCGCAGCACCAACGCCGGGATATCCTGGGTCAACAACAAGTTGCTGCCACCACCAATCACCAACAGCGGCAACGCCTGTGCGGCAGCATAGGCCAACGCGTCACGCACATCGGCGTCGCTGTGGGCCTCGGCGAACAACTGGGCGCGCACGTCAATGCCGAAACTGTTGAATGGCTTGAGCGATACCTGCGCAAGCACTTGCAAGGTCATAACCGCCCCTTCAATTCGATCACCAATAAATCACAGGCTCGCTCGATCAGGTCCAGAACCCGCTCAAAGCCTTGTTCGCCTTCGTAGTAAGGGTCTGGCACTTCGTCCACCTCGGCGTCATACCGGCGCAGGAACAAATCCAGCTCCGCCTTGCCTTGCCCCGGGTGCAACGCCTTGAGATTGCGCAGGTTGCTGTGGTCCATGGCCAGGATCAGGTCATAACGCGCAAAGTCAGCGCGGGAAACCTGCTGCGCACGCTGAGCGGACAAGTCGTAGCCCCGCTCCAGTGCCGCGCGCTGGCTACGCTTGTCCGGCGGGTTGCCGACATGCCATTCACCCGTTCCGGCCGACGCCACCTCAACCTGGTCTGCCAACCCTGCCTCGCGCAATTTGTGGCGCAGGACGCCCTCAGCGGTGGGCGAACGGCAGATATTGCCCAGGCAGACGAACAAGACCTCCATCAGGCCCCCAGCAGGCGACGAACGCGCTCAAGGTCTTCCGGGGTGTCGACACCGGCAGGTGGCGCTTCGAGGGCGTCTCCCACATGAATGCGCACGCTATGCCACAGGGCACGCAGCTGTTCCAGGGACTCGGTATTTTCCAGCCAGCACGGGCCCCAGCTGACGAAGTCATGCAGGAAACCGGCGCGATAGGCATAGATGCCGATATGGCGGCGATACGGCACGCCTTCCGGCAATACGTCAGGGTTGCTGGCGAAGGCGTCTCGCGCCCAAGGCAGTATCGAGCGGCTGAACGTCAGCGCAAGGCCGTTGATGTCGCTGACCACCTTCACCACGTTCGGGTTGAACAGGGTGTCGATGTCTTCGATGGGCTCGGCCAGGGTCGCCATGCGCGCCTCGCCATGGGCAGCCAGGTTCGCGGCGACCTGATCGATCACGCTCGGCGGGATCAAGGGCTCGTCACCTTGCACATTGACCACGATCGCATCGGCGGCCAGACCGAGTTGCGTGGCGACTTCGGCCAGACGGTCAGTGCCGGAGTTATGGTCTTCGCGGGTTAATACCGCTTCGGCGCCGAAACCTTTGCAGGCCTCAATGATGCGCGGGTCATCGGTGGCGACCACTACCCGTTCGGCGCTGCTTTTACAGGCCTGTTCCCATACCAGCTGGATCATCGGCTTGTTGCCGATCAATTGCAGGGGTTTGCCCGGCAGGCGCGTCGATGCGTAGCGTGAAGGAATGACGACGGTAAAGGCTGTGGTCATTTATCCAGGCGCTCATCGGTGGTCAGGGTGCGGGCTTCGCTTTCGAGCATTACCGGGATGCCATCACGGATCGGGTAAGCCAGGCCAGCACCCTTGCTGATCAGCTCGGTTTTGTCGGCGCTGAGCTTGAGCGGGCCTTTGCAGATCGGGCAAGCGAGGATGTCGAGCAGTTTGGTGTCCATGAGTATTTCCTGGAAGAAGCGATTTAAGGCAAGAGTCGGGCGGGCAGCAGGCGCATCAATTGCGTGTCGAACCAGGCCACAAACGCAGGTGACGGCACCGCATCCACCGCAAGGTACCACCAGTCGGGCTGGGCGAAGGCGCGGCACTTCACCGCGTCTTTTTCGGTCATGACCAGCGGTAACGACGGCGTAAAATTCAGGACCTCTGCGCTGTAGGGCGCATGGTCGGCAAACGCATGGGGTATCGGCTGCCAGTGTAGCGTTTCGAGGGTATTGAAGAAACGTTGCGGGTTACCAATACCGGCAACCGCATGAACCTGCTGGCCAACCGAAAAATGATCGACCGGGCGGCGCTCGCCGGTGTTCAAGTTGATCAACGCCGTCGGTAACAGACGAAAGGCAAAACCATCCTGACGGTCGGAGCCTGCACCGTTGTACAGCAGCGCATCGACGCTGTGCAGACGCTCCACTGGTTCACGCAACGGCCCGGCAGGCAGGCAACGGCGGTTACCCAGGCCACGGACGGCGTCGATCAGCACCAACTCCAGGTCGCGAGCCAGGCGGTAGTGCTGCAGGCCGTCGTCGGAGAGAATCAGGTCAAGGTGCTCGCTGGCCAGCAGCGCTTTCACCGCGCGACTTCGGTCAGGATCGATCATCAGCGGTACACCGCAGCGCTGCACGATCAGCAGCGGCTCATCGCCGGCCACCGCTGCGCTATGGCTGGCCTCGACCCGCCAGGGCAACTGTGGCGGCTTTGCACCGTAACCGCGACTGACCACGCCGACACGCAAGCCACTGCGCTGACAGTGCTCGATCAGCCACAGGATCAACGGCGTCTTGCCCGTGCCACCTACGGTGATATTACCCACCACCACCACGGGCACCGGTGACTGATAGATCTCACCCTCGCCTGCCAGGAAGCGCGCGCGCTTGCGCTGCACCACGCGGCGATACAACGACTCCAGCGGCCGCAGCAGCGTGAGTGCCGGATGTCCTTCGTACCAGGCCTTGAGCAAACGATCGGAAATGGCCATCAGGGTTGGGTCGCCGCCTCGACGGTGGTCATGCGCAGATGGCTGAAACCCAGCTTGCCGGCTGCGTCCATGGCGGTGATAACGGCTTGGTGCTGGGTTTTACCGTCCGCACTGATCGAGAGCGGCATTTTAGTGTCGCCCCCGGACTCTTTCTGCAGGGCGTCCATCAGGCTGGCGAGGTCGTTTTTCTCGAGCAATTGGTTATTCACCGAAAACACGCCGTCGGCACTGATGGCGATGTCCAGTTGCTTGGTTTCCTGGTCTTCGGCCGGGGAGCCGCTCACGGCTTCCGGCAAGTCGACACGCAGCTGGGTTTCCCGGGTGAACGTGGTGGTGACAACAAAAAACAGCAGCAGGATAAAAACGACGTCGATCAGCGACGCCAGGTTGATATCAACATTCTCCCGTTGCTTGCGGCGAAATTTCACGCTCGGCCCTCGACGAAATCGACATCACGATCGCCCTGCACCACTTCGACCAGCTTAATGGCTTCCTGCTCCATACCGACCACCAGCTCATCGATGCGACGTTGCAGGAAACGGTGGAAAAATACCGAAGGGATACCGACCATCAGGCCCGCGGCCGTGGTAATCAATGCCTTGGAGATACCGCCCGCCAGCACGGCGGCGTTAGTGGTCATGCCCGACCCCATGAACGAGCTGAAAATATCGATCATGCCCAGCACCGTACCCAACAGGCCGAGCAACGGTGCCATGGCCGCAATGGTGCCAAGCGCGTTGATATAGCGCTCCATTTCATGGATGACCCGGGCAGCGGCCTCCTCGATGCACTCTTTCATGATCTCTCGACCATGCTTGGAGTTGGCGAGGCCGGCAGCAAGGATTTCACCTAAAGGCGAGTTGGCCCGTAATTCCTTGAGCTTTTCTTTATCCAGCTGCTTGTTCTTGATCCAGCCCCAGACTTGCCCCAGCAGATGCTCAGGCGTTATTCGGCTGGCGCGCAGGGTCCACAGGCGTTCGGCAACGATGCCAAGTGCGGCGATGGAGCTCATGATAATCGGCAACATCATCCAGCCGCCGGATTTGACCAATTCCCACACAGTGAATGTCCCCTCGAAAAAGTGCGCCACTTTACCATATAGGTTCACCAGCGTGGTTCGCCAGCCAAAGGCCCGCCTTTCGCGGCCCGCGGTATTTGGTAAGCCTGGATTACGGTAATGCCTCGCGCCAGAATCGGCGTTGACTACGAGCAACATCCGGTGGTTGGAAGGTACCCAGTTGCAGACGTACGGCTCCTTGTTCCGCGCTGTCGTAGACTCGGCTGCCCAACGCTTGATAACGCTCCATTACCTGTGGGTGGGGATGACCAAATGCGTTGCCACGCCCGCGTGAAATCAGCACTGACCTGGGCGCAAGCCGTTGCAGAAACCGCCAGGATGAGGAGCTGCGACTGCCATGGTGCGGCGCTTGCAGCCAATCCGTCTGCACCGCCAATGGCGAAGTGAGGAAGGCCTTTTCAGCCGCTTGATCGATATCCCCCGTCAGCAACAGGCCTTCGCCCTGGGCGTGTACACGCAATACGCAGGATTTCGGATTGCTGCTCGTGGCGCCAGGCCATTGCCACAGTTCAAACGACACGCCATCCCACTCCCATTGCTCACCACTGATGCAAGGCTGCGTATCGAGAAATGCCGGCAGCCCTGCGGACTCTCCGCCGACGACCCGCCCGACCGCAAGCGCACGGGCGACAGCGGTTGCACCGCCGGCATGGTCTGCGTGGGCGTGGCTGATCACCATCAGGTCCAGCGCCCCTACCCCGAGCTTTTGCAGCGAAGGCAAGACCACCCGCGCACCGAGATCCGCCGCCCCCGAGCGCGGCCCTGCGTCGTAGAGCATTGCGTGATTGCGCGTGCGCAGGATCACCGCTTGCCCCTGGCCGACATCCAGTTGCAGCACCTCCACCTGCCCATGTGGCACCAGCGCCCGGGGCGGAAAGATTGCCAGCATCAGCAACGGCCAGCCCAGCAGCCGAAACGGTACGCCTTTGGGCAAGAGCAATAACACCGCGCCCACAGCGCTTAATAACCAATACCCCACAGGCACCTCGGCAGGCACCCAGGCCGAGCGCAGCCCCGCTAAAAGCGTCAAACCCCTGAAAAGGCCATCAAGCGCTCCACCGGCCAACCACAATAAGCCCTCTCCCACTAACGGCAGCGCCAGAAGCAAGGTCCCCAGCAGTGCCAATGGCAACACCACCAGGCTGATCCACGGCACGGCAAAGAGATTGGCAACCGGCGCATTGAGGCTGATGGGCAAACCCAGCACCAGCAATACCGGAAACAAACCGATGGCTATCAACCATTGGGGGCGAGTCCAGGCCTGCCAGATGCGCCACGGGCCCAAGCGCCCGCTGAACGCAAGAACCAGCACCGCCACGGCTGCAAACGACAACCAGAACCCCGGCTGCAAACTGGCCAACGGCTCGAGCACCAGCACGCCATCGAGGGCGAGCAATAACGGCCACCAGACGCCTAAATGCCGAAAACGCAGACGCCACAGCAATACCAGCCCGACCATCACGCAGGCCCGCTGCACCGGTACACCGAACCCCGCCAGCAGGCCATAACCGAGCGCGGCGGCAAACCCCAGGCCGCACGCCCACGGCAGCCACGGCAAGGCTCGGGGCCAGCAACCGTAGCGTGCCAGACCGGCCACCAGGCCGTAGATCAAACCCGCCAGCAAGCCGATGTGCTGACCGGAAATCACCAGCAGATGCACGGTTCCGGTGTCTTGCAACACCCGCCAATCCTCGGTCGCCAGCCCCGAGCCATCGCCCAGTACCAACGCCGCCAAGCCCGCCTCGCGACCTTGAGCATCGACTGTTTTCAAGCGCTGCCGGACGCTGTCGCGCCAGGCATTGCGAGCCGGCGCCAGGCGCTGGCCATCTTTCACCGAGCCGGTGGCACCAATACGCTGGGCCAGCAACCAGGCCTCATAGTCAAAGCCATGAAAATTAAGCAGCCCCGAAGGCCGCTTCAACGTGAGCGCCAGCCGCCAGCGCTCGCCGCTGTTTACCGGCGGGCCACCCTGCCAGGACACTCGGATGCGCTTGGGCAACCGAGCGTTACGCGACCGGCCGTCGGCCAATTCGAAGCGTACGCCGGTGCTCGTTTGCTGTGGCAACCCAATCACACGGCCCTCTACCCAGCGCGTCTGCCCGTCCAGCGCAGGCTTGAGGCGATCATTCAACGCCCATTGCGCGCTGATGCAGGCCCAACTCAAGCCCAGCAGGAAGAACGCCAACGGGTAGGTGCGAAACGGCAACAGCATCAACGCAAGCACCAACATGGCCAGCAGCCATGCAGTCGGCGGCAGTGCCGGTAGAAATCGCAGCGCAAGTAATCCAAGCCCGAGTGCGAACATGCCTGTTCTCATGAATCATCCTTTTCAAGTGATCCACTCAGTCTTAGTCGGGCGCCCAGCATGGCCTATGATGTTTTGTCACAAAGTCTGAATTTTCTGTTTATAGAATGCGGGCATACTTGCCCCTCGCACTGACCTGGACCCCTTATGCCCCGGCGCTTATTCAAACGGTACATGCCCGACCCCACGAGTATCCGGGAACACAAGTCCTTACGATTTCTCGGCACGTTGCTGCATGACCCCAACCTCTGGCACCTGAACCGGCACTCCGTCGCGCGCGCCATGGCGGTGGGCCTGTTCGCGGCGTTTATCCCGATTCCGCTGCAGATGTTATTGGCGGCGATCCTGGCGATCGCCGTGCGCGGCAATATGCCGATTGCTGTCAGCCTGGTGTGGCTGACCAACCCGATCACCATGCCGGTGGTGTTCTTCTGTACGTACCTGACCGGCGCGTGGCTGATGAACACGCCGCCACGCAGCTTGCCCGATGACTTGACCTGGGAATGGATCAGCAGTCAGCTGAGCACCCTGTGGCAACCGTTCCTGTTGGGTTCCGTGGTGTGCGGCCTGGTGCTGGCCGCGCTGGCGTACTGCCTGACGATGGGGTACTGGCGTTGGTGGGTCGCGCACCAGTGGAAGAAGCGCAAGCAGCGTCGCGCTGAAAGCTAACCTGCCCGCAGTCGCAGATGCACGCGCAAGCCTTGCTCGGTATTTTCCGCCCACAAACACCCGCCCTGGCGCCGTAAGGCGTTGCGGGCGATGCTCAAGCCAAGGCCGAAACCGCCATCACCGGGCCGTGAGCCCTCCAATCGGGTAAACGGCGCAAAAATACGTTCCAAGTCCTGCTCAGCAATGCCGCCGCCCTGATCTTCCAGCCAGATATGCCATTCATCATCTTCGCGACACCCGTCCAGCGTCACCACCCCGTGGGCGGGAGAATGCCTGATGGCATTGCGCAGGATGTTTTCCAGGGCCTGGGCCAGCGCATTCAGGTTGCCACGCACCCAGCAATCCGCTGGCAACAGGCAGGGCAAACGCGACGCCGGCCAGTGACTTTCATAACAGGCGTTTTCCCGCAGCATGTCCCACAAGGCCTGAAGCTGGATATCTTCGTTGGGCAGCGGCGCTGTTTCGCTATCCAGCCACGCCAGTTGCAGACTGTCTTCTACCAGGCATTGCATGGCGTCGATTTCCCGGCTCAATCGCTCACGCAACTGCGCCAGATCCTGCTCACTGTCACAGGCCACCCGCAAACGACTTAAAGGGGTGCGCAGTTCATGGGACATGTCCCGCAGCAGTTGTTGCTGCAACAGCACGGTGCCCTGCAAACGCTCGGACATGTGGTCAAAGGCACGGCCCAATTCACCCAATTCATCCTGGCGGCTAGTGGCCTCGCTGGACAGACGCGTATTCAATTGATCGGCACGCCACGCATTGGCCTGCTCGCGTAATTGGTTGAGGGGCATGATCAGCAGCCGATAGAGGCCCACGCACAGCAGCAAGGTAAACAGGCCGGGAATCACGCCATTGGTCACCACGCGCCAGAATAATTGGTAACGCCCCGGCATAAAGCGCTGGGGTAACTCAATCACCAGCGAGCCAACCCCAGCGTCCACAGGGAATGGGATTTTCACCCACGGCAGGCCTTTGACATGCCGACTGACCGGCCACTCCAGCCCGCGCAGAAAGGTCAGGCGCTGGCTCTCTTTGTCACTCAAGGGTGTACTGCTCAGCGACTGCAAGTCGTGGCCGATCACCCCCATCCACGTGGATTCGCGCTTGGCCATCAGCTGCAACCAGGCGTCCACGCCTGCGCTGCCCTGTGTACTCCATGCCAGTTCCGCCCCCGCCGCATACCCCCGCAGAATTTCGCGCGACTCCTCGGCCACATAGGCACTGCGCTGTTCCATGTACCGGCCCCAGGACCAACTGAGCCAAATCATCAGCAGACAGAAGGCGATCAGCAGGCACGCGAGCTTCCAGAATAACGAGTGCCTGCCGGGCAGTTGCTCAAAGCCCTTCATCATGAACGCTCAGCACATAGCCCTTGCCCCACACCGTGCGCACTTCGCGCTCGTTGTAGCCGATTGCCTTGAGCTTGCGGCGAATCTGGCTGATATGCATGTCCAGGCTACGGTCGTGGGGCGCATAACCGCGCTGCAACACATGCTGATAAAGGAACGCTTTGCTGAGCACTTCATCGGCATTGCGGTGCAGGGTTTCCAGCAGGCGAAATTCACTGCGGGTCAGCCCTGCCCAGAGTGTCTGGTAGCAGACGTCATTCCGTTCATCGTCAAAGCGCAGGGGGAAAATATCGTCGCGCGCCGGTAAAAGCGTGGGCGACGGGCGACGGTCCAGGGCCACGCGACGCAGGAGGGCCTCAATGCGTACCCGCAATTCGATCATGCTGAACGGCTTGGGCAGGTAGTCGTCCGCACCGAGACGAAAGCCGCTGACGCGATCCGCTTCGGCGCCCAGCGCCGACATGAGGATCACGGGGGTTGTATGGCTCTGGCGCAGATGCGTGAGGATCGACAAGCCGTCCATGCCGGGCAGCAGGATATCCATCAACACCACGTCGAACACCTGGTCACGCGCCATTTGCAGGCCCCGTTCGCCGTTACGGCACAAGGTGACCTGGAAACCGCAGCGGCCCAGGTGTTCATGGACATAGGCGCCCAGCACAGGGTCATCTTCGATTGTCAGGATACTGGGTAGGCCAACCACTGCGGGATTCATTAGCGTCTGCAAGTCATTCTCAATCACTGATTATTCAAGATTAAACTGTCGCAGGCAATCGCCAGCCAGTGCCCAACGGCCCGAAGATTGCGCTCTGTCATTAATTTGCGAGATTCCGAACCGCGCAAATGGCTACACTGCGCAAGTCGCGTGGGCCGGATGCCCGCGTGGATAATTGAAAACAATGTGGCAACAGGAGAGTGGCGTGCTTACAAAAATGGGAATAAAAGGCCGCGTACTGTTGCTGACCTTATTACCGACCAGCCTGATGGCCCTGTTGTTGGGGGGCTATTTCACCTGGATGCAGCTGTCGGAATTGCAGTCCCAATTACTGCAACGCGGCGAAATGATCGCTGAGCAATTGGCACCGCTGGTGGCCCCGGCGTTGAGCGCCAAGAACACCGACCTGCTGGAGCGCATCGCCACCCAGTCCCTGGAGCAACCGGACGTACGCGCGGTGTCGTTCCTTGCGCCGGACCGTTCGCCCCTGGCCCACGCCGGCCCGACCATGCTTAACCAGCCGCCCGTCGGCAACAGTTCCCACCTGCTGCAGCGCACCGGCAATGACGCCACGCGCTACCTGCAGCCGGTATTCGGCCGCCATCGCAACCTCGCCGGCGAGTTGATCCCCGACGAAGCCGACCGCCTGCTCGGCTGGGTCGAAGTGGAGTTGTCGCACAATGGCATGTTGCTGCGCGGCTATCGCAGCCTGTTTGCCAGCCTGCTGCTGATCGCCATCGGCCTGATTTGCACCGCCGCCCTGGCCCTGCGGATCAGCCGCACGATCAACTCACCGATCGGCCAGATCAAGCAAGCCGTGGCCCAACTCAAGGACGGCAACCTGGAAACCCGCTTGCCGCCCTTGGGCAGCCAGGAATTGGACCAGTTGGCCTCGGGCATCAACCGCATGGCCGAAACCCTGCAAAATGCCCAGGAAGAACTGCAACACAGCATCGACCAGGCCACCGAAGACGTGCGCCAGAACCTGGAAACCATCGAGATCCAGAACATCGAGCTGGACCTGGCACGCAAGGAGGCCCTGGAAGCCAGCCGTATCAAGTCGGAGTTCCTGGCCAATATGAGCCATGAAATCCGCACGCCACTCAACGGCATCCTCGGCTTTACCCACCTGCTGCAGAAAAGCGAGCTGTCGCCGCGTCAGTTGGATTACCTGGGCACCATCGAGAAATCTGCCGACAATTTGTTGGGCATCATCAACGAAATCCTCGACTTCTCGAAAATTGAAGCGGGCAAGCTGGTGCTCGACAGCGTGCCGTTCAACCTGCGCGACTTGCTGCAAGACACGTTGACCATCCTCGCCCCCGCCGCCCATGCCAAACAGCTGGAACTGGTCAGCCTGGTGTACCGCGATACCCCGCTGGCGCTGGTGGGCGACCCGCTGCGCCTCAAGCAGATCCTCACCAACCTGATCAGTAATGCGATCAAGTTCACCCGCGAGGGCACCATCGTCGCCAGGGCGATGGTCGAGGACGAACAGGAAGACAGCGTCCAACTGCGCATCAGCGTGCAAGACACTGGCATCGGCCTGTCCAACCAGGATGTACGCGCGCTGTTCCAAGCCTTCAGCCAGGCCGACAACTCGCTGTCGCGTCAACCGGGCGGCACCGGCCTGGGCCTGGTGATCTCCAAGCGACTGATCGAGCAGATGGGTGGTGAAATCGGTGTCGACAGCACGCCGGGCGAAGGCTCGGAGTTCTGGATCAGCCTCAACCTGCCCAAGACCCGCGACGACGCCGAAGACCTGCCCTCCCCGCCGTTGCTCGGCCGCCGTGTGGCGGTGCTGGAAAACCACGAGTTGGCGCGCCAGGCCCTGCAACATCAACTGGAAGACTGCGGCCTGGAAGTCACGCCGTTCAATACCCTGGAAAGCCTGACCAACGGCATCACCAGCGCCCATCAGACCGAACAGGCGATTGACCTGGCCGTGCTCGGCGTCACCGCCAATGACATTCCGCCAGAACGCCTCAACCAGCATCTATGGGACCTTGAACACCTCGGTTGCAAGGTGCTGGTGCTGTGCCCGACCACCGAACAGATGCTGTTCAACCAGTCGGTGCCCAACCCCAACAGCCAGTTGCAGGCCAAGCCGGCCTGTACACGCAAGCTGCGCCGCGCCCTTGCCGACCTGATCAGCCCGCGCCCGTTGCGCAATGAGCCCGGCGAGCCATTGTCCAGCCGCGCACCCCGTGTGCTTTGCGTGGACGACAACCCGGCAAACCTGCTGCTGGTGCAAACCCTGCTCGAAGACATGGGGGCCAAGGTCCAGGCCGTGGAAAGTGGTTACGCCGCCATCGAC
Organism: Pseudomonas sp. O39; assembly: GCF_045447295.1. Taxonomy (NCBI): domain Bacteria; kingdom Pseudomonadati; phylum Pseudomonadota; class Gammaproteobacteria; order Pseudomonadales; family Pseudomonadaceae; genus Pseudomonas; species Pseudomonas sp. O39. The sequence goes on along the minus strand of NZ_JBJGXV010000018.1, from coordinate 74,593 downwards.
GCCGTGAAGCAGGAAACCTTCGACCTGGTGCTGATGGACGTGCAAATGCCCGGCATGGATGGCCGCCAAAGCACCGAGGCAATCCGCCAATGGGAAAGCGAGCGCCACGGCACACCTTTGCCGGTGGTCGCCCTCACCGCCCACGCGATGGCTAACGAAAAACGCGCCCTGCTGCAAAGCGGCATGGACGACTACCTGACCAAACCCATCAGCGAACGGCAACTGGCCCAAGTGGTGTTGAAATGGACCGGACTGGCGCTGCGCAATCAAGGGCCGGAACGTACGACTGACAGCTTTGGCCCAGGCGTACAACTGCTGGTACTGGATCATGACGAAGGCCTACGCTTGGCGGCCAACAAAGCTGACCTCGCGGCCGATATGCTCGCCATGTTGCTGGCCTCCCTGGAAGCTGATCGCCTGGCCATTACCGCTGCCCGCGAAGCCAAAGACAACAATGCCCTGATCGAGCGCGTCCACCGCTTGCATGGCGCCACCCGCTACTGCGGCGTGCCGCAATTGCGCGCCGCCTGCCAACGCGCGGAAACCCTGCTCAAGCAAGACGACGCCAAAGCCATTACCGCGCTGGACGAACTGGACATGGCCATTGCACGGCTGGCCAGCGAGGCACGCGTCAGCGCTTGAGACTTCTCTGTGGGGTTATGTATTTTTTCAGCGAGTGCAGGGAGCTTTTTAATGCGCGTGATACTTTTCAGCAGCCAGACCTACGACCGCGACAGTTTTCTCGGCGAGCCACTGCCAACAGGCCTTGAACTGCAATTTCAACCTGCCCGGCTCAACCTCGACACCATGGCCCTGGCCGAACACCACGAAGTGGTCTGCGCCTTTATCAACGACGACCTCAGCGCCCCGGTGCTGGAGCAGTTGGCCGCAGGCGGTACGCGCCTGATTGCCCTGCGCTCCGCCGGTTACAACCATGTCGACTTGCCCGCCGCCAAGCGCCTGGGCCTGAGCATCGTGCGCGTCCCTGCCTACTCGCCTCACGCGGTGGCCGAGCACGCCGTAGCCCTGATCCTCGCGCTGAACCGCCGCCTGCATCGCGCCTACAACCGCACCCGCGACGGTGATTTCAGCTTGCATGGGCTCACCGGCTTCGACCTGGTAGGCAAGACCGTCGGCGTGGTTGGCACCGGGCAGATCGGCGCCACGTTCGCCAGGATCATGGCCGGGTTCGGCTGCCAATTACTCGCCTACGACCCCTTCCCCAACCCGCAGGTACAGGCCCTCGGCGCCCATTACGTAAGCCTGCCTGAATTGCTGGCCCAAGCGCAGATCATCAGCCTGCACTGCCCGCTGACCGCCGACAGCAAACACCTGATCAACGTCCGCTCCTTGGCGCAGATGCAACCTGGCGCGATGCTGATCAATACCGGTCGCGGTGGTTTGGTAGACACGCCGGCGCTGATCGAAGCACTCAAGAACGGCCAACTCGGCTACCTGGGGCTGGACGTGTACGAAGAAGAGGCCCAACTGTTTTTTGAGGACCGCTCCGACCTGCCACTGCAAGACGATGTGCTCGCGCGCCTGCTGACCTTTCCCAACGTGATCATCACCGCACACCAGGCATTTCTTACCCGTGAGGCCCTGGCGGCAATCGCCGGCACCACGTTGGCCAACATTGCCGCCTGGGCCAATGGCCAGCCGCAGAACCTCGTCGAAGGTTGATCAGCGGTCACATACCAGGCTCATGATAGGCCGGCACCCGTGATAGGATGCCGCGCCTATTTGGAGGATCCATGGCCGAACACGATTTCCGCTTCAGCTTGCTGAGCCCGCAACACACCCTGATCGAATGCCGCGCCCTGGTGCCGGGCCGGTACCAAGTCACTGGCAACGGTGGTTCGATCAAGCATGGCGACATTCTGATTGTCACCCTGCGCGGCAGTAAAACCCTGTCGATGCGCCTGAACGTCGAAGGTGACGCGCGCTATTCCATCCGCCCGGCGGGCCAATGGGTCGCCATGGCCCAGGGGCCGAAATTCGGCGAGCTGGAGATTCACACCTGGAAGGTCAATTGCGACAGCTGCGACAGCGTGCTGGAGTTTGAATTCGCGGTGGAAACCAAGCTGACCAAAGAGCCGCTGCAACCGGCCGCCAACGCGCGCATCAAGGAGTTGGGCTGGGCCAGCGAAGGCGACAAGCACCGCTGCCCGAAATGCCAGCAGGCCGCGCAATGAAAGGCGCGCTTGTGCTCGCCGCCATCGGGGTTGGCCTGACGGGCTGCGCCGGGGATGCAGTGAAGCTTGAGCAGGATCACAGCTACGTAGTGGAATGGATTGGTGAGCGCCCGCTGATGGACTACGCGAACCTGACCGTCACCCTCGGTGCCGATGGCCGCGCCTATGGCAATGGCGGCTGCAACCACTGGTTTGCGCCGTACACCGTCGAGGGCGACAAGCTCAGCTTCGGCAAGATCGGCAGCACCCGCAAACTGTGCGCCGAGGCCTTGATGGAGCAGGAACACCGCTTCTTCCAGGCCCTGCAAGGCGTTGAGCGCTGGGACATCTCGCCGATCGAGCAGACGCGCTTCTGGCCTGTCGAAGGCAAGCCCATTCGCCTGTGGCTTGAAGAAGGCTGATAGCCCCCATCCAGATACGGGTGAGGTCTAAATGTGGGAGGGGGCTTGCTCCCGATAGCAGTGGGTCAGTCAACTAATAAGTCGCTGACAGACTGCCATCGGGAGCAAGCCCCCTCCCACATTGGTTTTCTGTTGTTGCTTTAGCCGCGTAAGGCTTTAAGTTTGGCCAGCACCCCTTGCGCCGTCTGCTCACCCATCAACTGCTCACGCACCTTGCCCTTGTCATCAATGATGTAGGTCACTGGCAACGCCTCACTGCGCGGAATATCAAAAATCTCCTCCGGGTTCTGCGCCAGGACGGTGAACTTGATCCCCAGCTTCTCGCTGGCGGCCTTGAGTTCTTCACCCTGTACGTTGTCGAAATTGACCCCGAACACGCCCACGTTCTGCCCTTTCAATTGCTCGGCCAAGGCATTGAGTTCCGGGATTTCCGTGCGACACGGGCCACACCATTCGGCCCAGTAATTGACCACCACCCACTGCTTGTCCAGGCGTTCGGCCGCCACTTTCTTGCCGTATTGGTCAACGCCGTAATCGTTACCGCAGCCGCTGAGCAGCAGGGTTGTGATGATCGCCAATGCACCGATCAGTCGCCTAGTCATGGGGTAATCCTTCGCAAAAATGAACGTTGGCTGCGACCTATCGCCTCTTACGGTTTAAGGACGGGCCGCAGCGCAGGTAGAATACCCGCCACCTTACGCAAGATGCGACCCGCACATGACCGATCTGACGCTTTATCACAACCCGCGCTGCTCGAAATCCCGCGGAGCGCTCGAACTGCTGGAAGCTCGCGGCCTGAATCCGAGCGTGGTTCGCTACCTTGAAACCCCGCTGAACGCTGCGCAATTAAAGGCCTTGCTCGGTAAGCTGGGGATCAGCGCGCGCCAATTGCTGCGCACCGGCGAAGAGGAATACAAAACCCTCAACCTGGCCGACGCCAGCCTCAGCGAAACCCAGTTGATCGCAGCCATCGCCGAGCACCCGAAGCTGATGGAACGCCCGATTCTGGAAACCCGCGATAAAGCCGTCATTGGCCGTCCGCCGGAAAACGTGCTGGAGATCCTGCCGTGACTGCGCCGTATGTGCTGGTGTTGTATTACAGCCGCAATGGCTCGGTGAGCGAAATGGCCCGTCAGATTGCCCGGGGCATCGAGCAAGGTGGCCTGGAAGCGCGATTACGCACCGTGCCGGCGATCTCCGCCGAATGCGAAGCCGTGGCGCCGAGTATCCCGGACGAAGGCGCGCTGTATGCAAGCCTCGATGATTTGAAAAACTGCTCGGCCCTGGCCCTCGGCAGCCCGACGCGCTTCGGCAACATGGCCGCACCGCTCAAATACTTCCTTGATGGCACCAGCAACCTGTGGCTCACCGGCGCGCTCGTCGGCAAGCCTGCGGGTGTGTTCACTTCCACCGCCAGCCTGCACGGTGGCCAGGAAACCACGCTGATGTCGATGCTGTTGCCGCTGTTGCACCACGGCATGCTGATCACCGGCCTGCCTTACAGCGAACAGGCGCTGCTCGATACCCAGGGCGGCGGCACGCCATATGGCGCCAGCCATCACGCCGGGCCCGACGGCAAGCGCATGCTCGATCAACACGAAACCACCCTGTGCCGCGCCCTGGGCTTGCGCCTGGCCAACACCGCGATGCTGCTGGAGAACGGCCGTGGCCAGAAAGCCTAAGGTCCTCCCGCCCCAGGCCTGGCTGGAACCACGGGTCAAGGTCGCACGGGCGCTGAGCCTGCTGGCGTTTTTTGGCCTGGTGGGTTTGCTGTGCGGGTATTACCTGTTCGTCGCCGACCTGCACGGCGCACGCCCATGGGTAATCCTGATGATCGAGTTGGTGCCATTGGTGTTATTGGCGCCGGGGATGCTGCTCGGCAGCGCGCGCGGGCATTCGTGGATGTGCTTTGTGGTGAACCTGTATTTCATCAAGGGCGCGCTGGCGGCGTATGACCCGAATCGGCAGTGGTTCGGGGTGCTGGAGATGCTGGCGAGCCTGGCGGTGTTTTGTACGGCGCTGTTGTATGTGCGCTGGCGGCATCAACTGAATCGGCGGTTGGCGCTAGCCCAGGGTGCCTGACAGTCAGTCATCGCAGGCAAGCCAGCTCCCACATTTGGAATGCATTTTCCTGTGGGAGCTGGCTTGCCTGCGATAGCCGCACGTCGGTCTCAATGATTAACGGTGTAAGCCAGCATCATCGACAACTGGCACATCGGCCGACCACTCTCGGCATGCCATTGGTTGAACGCGCCCTGCACCGTCGCCAGATCACGCAGGCTGGTCGGCGCCTTGTCGACGATCTTCTGCGCGTTCAAGGCCGCCACCACGTCATCGCTTGGCACAAATGTGTCCTTGCCTACCATGCGCAGGAAGCGCGGCGCCGACAGCCCGCCCAATTGATGGCCGTGCTTGCTCAGGTACTTCCATAAACCGACGATATCGGTCACCGGCCAGTCGGCGATAAACGCGCCGAAACTGCCCTTTTCCTGCTCGATATCCAGAATCATCTGCGCATTGCGCGGCACACTTTTGAGCTTGCCCAGGTGACGGATGATGCGGGTGTCCTGCATCAAGCGCTCCAGGTGCTCAGCGCCCATCAGCACGACTTTTTCCGGGTCGAAACCGAAGAACACTTGCTCGAACGCCGGCCATTTACCGTCCACCACACTGTGCTTGAGCCCGGCGCGAAACACCCGCAACGCGAGGGTCGACAGGTAACGGTCATCACTGATCTTGCGCAATTGCGCCGGGGTCTTGGGTACAGGCAGATGGGCTTCCAACTCGGCCGCCGAACCGAAGCGGTTCAGACAATATTCGTGCAGCCACTTGTAATCGCGCATGCCCTCTCCTGGCAATTGAATTGAAAACGGCGCCCGCAAGCGCCGTCTTTCAGAGCGTTGAAACGTGTCAGAGGTTCACAACATTGACGAAGCGCGAAGCGGCGGTCTCATCAATTTTCAGGCTGGTGAAGTCGAACAGGTTGCGGTCGGCCAATTGCGACGGCTGCACATTCTGCAGGCTGCGGAAGATGCTTTCGGTGCGCCCGGGAGTCTTGCGCTCCCAGTCCACGAGCATTTCCTTGACCACCTGGCGCTGCAGGTTTTCCTGGGAGCCACACAGGTTGCACGGGATGATCGGGAATTGCTTGAAGTCGGAGTAAGCCTGGATGTCCTTCTCGTTGCAATACGCCAGCGGGCGGATCACCACGTTGCGCCCATCATCGGCGAGCAGCTTGGGCGGCATGGCCTTGAGGGAGCCGTTGAAGAACATATTGAGGAAGAATGTCTCGACGATGTCATCGCGGTGATGACCGAGGGCCATCTTGGTCGCGCCGATTTCATCGGCAAAGGTGTAGAGCGTGCCACGGCGCAGGCGCGAGCACAGCGAACAGGTGGTTTTGCCTTCCGGGATCAGTTCCTTGACCACCGAATAGGTGTCTTTCTCGACGATGTGGTACTCGACGCCCAGCGCTTTCAAGTAGGCCGGCAATACGTGTTCGGGGAAGCCCGGTTGTTTCTGGTCCATGTTGACGGCGACGATCTCGAACTTGATCGGTGCGACCTTCTGCAGGTGCAGCAGCACGTCAAGCAGGGTGTAGCTGTCTTTGCCGCCGGAGAGGCAGACCATGACCTTGTCGCCCTCCTCGATCATGTTGAAATCGGCGACCGCTTCACCGGCCAGGCGACGCAGGCGTTTTTGCAGTTTGTTCTGGTTGACCGTAAGAGTGCCCATGGCGCTTGGATCCGCGAGAGGTGTGTGACGAAAAGCGCGGTATTTTAGCGGTAAGGACGCCCAAGATCCATTTCTGATCGAGGGGGTTTGACAGACCTCGCCGCGATTAGGGCTAGTGTTTACAGCGCAATTTACTCTAAAGCCCTACAGTTTTTCCGGTCATGACTTCCTATACTGCGACTTGAGGTCGCACAACTATCCAGGACCTTTGAGGCCATTTGGCCCGTGGGCGCTCCGATGGGGGGCGATGGTAACAACGACAGGAGTGACTGGCATGATCCATCACGTCGTGGGGCTGTTTACCCATCCCGACCAGGAATGGCGGGAAATTCGTGGCGATAAGGAAGAAAGTATCGGCCACATGTACCTCACTCATACCTTGATTCTCGCGGCGATCCCCGCCGTTTCCGCCTTTATCGGCACCACCCGCGTCGGCTGGGTGATTGGCAGCCGGTCCCCGGTCATGCTGACTCAGGAAAGCGCGCTGTGGATGACCATCATGTCGTATGCGGCCATGCTCGGCGGCGTGGCGGTGATGGGCGCGTTCATTCACTGGATGGCCCGTACCTACGACGCCAGCCCCAGCATGGCGCGGTGTGTAGCGTTTGCCACGTACACTGCGACACCGCTGTTTATCGGAGGGCTGGCGGCGCTTTACCCGCACATGTGGCTGGGAATGGTCGTGGGTACGGCGGCGATTTGCTACACGGTGTACCTGCTGTATGTCGGGCTGCCGACCTTTATGAGCATCGACCCGGACGAGGGCTTCCTGTTTTCCAGCTCGGTGCTGGCCGTGGGCCTGGTGGTGCTGGTGGCGATCATGGCGTTTACCGTGATCGTCTGGGGCTTGGGCGTGGGCCCGATCTATACCAATTAGGCTGATAAAAACCTGGGCAAGGCCACCGCAAGGTGGCTTTGTGCGTTATGCATGACCATTCGGCGCCTGACAGATTCGGAAACACCTGCTTTTGCGGCATACTGGACGTCTCTGGAGATATGTACAGCATGCCCGAGCAACTCAATACCCGCGTCGAAGATTGTTTCCTGCAAGCCGAATCCTTTTTCAAACGAAGCTTCAAACGCCCCCAGGTCAGCCTCAAGCTGCGGGGCCAGAAAGCCGGTGTCGCGCATTTGCACGAGAACCTGCTGCGCTTCAACCCACAGTTGTACCGCGAAAACAGCCAGCACTTCCTTAAACAGACCGTGGCCCATGAAGTGGCGCACCTGATTGCCCATCAATTGTTTGGCGAGCGCATCCAGCCCCATGGCGAGGAATGGCAATTGATCATGCGCGGGGTTTACGAGCTGCCGCCGGATCGCTGCCACACCTATGCAATCAAGCGTCGAGAAGTGACCCGCTATATCTACCGCTGCCCGTGTGCCGACAGCGACTTCCCGTTCTCGGCCCAGCGGCATGGGTTGGTGAATCAGGGGAGGCGTTATTTATGCCGGCGGTGCCGGCATACCTTGGTGTACACCGGGGAAACGCGGGTGGAGTGACTGGGGGTGTCAGTGATGGCCCCGTCGCAGGCAAGCCAGCGCCCACACTTTGACCGCGCCGCCTATCAAATGTGGGAGCTGGCTTGCCTGCGATAGCATCCGTGCAGGCACTACCCAACCACCTTGGCCCGCCGCAAGGCGTCTATCCTCTGAGCACTGAAGCCTAACTCGGCGAGCACTTCATCACTGTGCGCCCCCACAGCCGCCCCAATATGCCGAGGCTGCGGCAACCCCTCGGAAAACTTCAACGGACAGGCGATTTGCGCCTGGGTCGAGCCATCACCGCATGGCACCTGGCTGACCAATTGCCGCGCCTTCAACTGCGGATGCTCCAAGGCCTCGCTCAACGTCAGTACCGGCTCCACACACGCATCCACCCCGGCAAACAGCTCGCACAGCTCGTCAAAGCTGCGTTTCTCAAACTCGACCTGCAATGCCCGCTTCAGTGCTTTTTGCTGTTCCGGCTGGGGAGACAGGCCTTGTGCCGCCAACTCGGGGCGCCCCAATGCCGCGCACAATGCCTGCATAAACGCGGGCTCCAGGCTGCCGACCGACATCCAGCGCCCATCGCGGGACCGGTAATAATCGTAGAAACTGCCGCCGTTCAGCACATGCGTCTCCCAACCCGGCTCCACGCCACAGGCCAGATACCCAGCGCCGGCCATCGCGTTCAAGCTGAACGAGCAATCGGTCATGCTCACATCCAGGTATTGGCCGACACCGCTCTGTTGCCGGGCAATCACCGCTGCGAGCAAACCGACCACCGCATGCAGCGAACCACCGCCCACATCCGCCAATTGCACACCCAGCGGCAGCGGCCCGCTGTCTTGGCGACCGGTGTAACTGGCGACGCCGGCCAGCGCCAGGTAGTTGATATCGTGCCCGGCACGGTCTTTGTAAGGGCCGGTCTGGCCATAGCCGGTGATGGACACATAAATCAGCTTGGGGTTGATCGCCTTCAACGCCTCATAACCCAGGCCCAGACGCTCCATCACCCCAGGCCGGAATTGCTCAAGGACGATGTCGTAGTCTTTGACCAGTTCGCGCACGATCTCCAGCGCCTCGACCTGCTTGAGATCCAGCGCCAGACTGCGCTTATTGCGATTGAGGTAGGCATGGCTCGCCGAGGTGCCGTGGTCATGGGGTGGCAAGACCCGCAACAGGTCCATGCGCGTGGGCGATTCGATGCGCAATACCTCAGCGCCCATGTCCGCCAGCATCAAGGACGCGAACGGGCCCGGCAGCAAGGTGGAAAAATCCAGCACTTTGAGCGATGCCAAGGGACCTGACATGGAGACTCCATTTGGGGTTTCGAATGCCCACAGCGTAGGCAGCCTTGAGCCTGGCGGCAATCGTCAGAACAATCACCGCGAGTGACCGTTTTGATCACGGCGGGCTTTTTCGCGGCGGCGGCTTTATGATTGGCTTACGTTTGCCTGCAGAGTGTTCCATGAAGTTTGCGATTGCTTTGTTTTCCGCCGCCCATGCGCCCTCCTCGCGCCGCGCCTTGCTGTTCGCACAGGCAGCGCTTGCCGGCGGGCACGAAATTGTGCGGCTGTTTTTTTATCAGGACGGGGTGTACAGCGCCTCCACTAACATCGTTGCGCCCCAGGATGAGCAAGATATCGCCCGGCAATGGCTCGAGTTCGTCAGCGCGCACCAGCTCGACGGCGTGGTGTGCATCGCCGCTGCCTTGCGCCGTGGCGTGTTGAATAAGGAAGAAGCCACGCGCTATCAACGCAGCGCAGTGAACCTCGACGCGCCATGGGCGCTGTCGGGCCTTGGGCAGCTGCATGACGCCGCCCAGGCCGCTGACCGCCTGATCTGCTTTGGAGGGCCATGACATGTCCAAATCCTTATTGGTGATCAGCCGCCAGGCACCCTGGTCGGGGCCGAGCGCGCGCGAAGCCCTGGATATCGTGCTGGCCGGCGGTGCATTTGATCTGCCGATCGGCCTGCTGTTTATGGATGACGGGGTGTTTCAGCTGGCGCCACACCAGGACGCCAAGGCCGTGCAGCAAAAAGACCTCGGCGCCAACTTGCAGGCGTTGGGCCTGTTCGGTATCGATGACGTGTTCGCCTGCAGCCACAGCCTGGCCGAGCGCGGGCTCGCGCCCCCCGCCAGTGCTCAAGCGCTGGGCAGCGAACAGATTTCCCAACTGATTGACCGTTACGACCAGGTGATTACCCTCTGATGTCGACTTTACATGTGGTGTCCCACTCCCCGTTTACCGATAGCCGCCTCGCCAGTTGCCTGCGCGTTTGCGGCCCCGAGGACGCGATCCTGCTGTGCGGCGATGGCGCCTACGGGCTGCACAATCCGGCCCTGCAGACCAAGGGTGTGAGGGTCTTTGTGCTGGCCGAAGACATGCAGGCGCGCAACCTGCCCCTGCCAGACTGGGCCGACAGCGTGGACTATCCAGGTTTCGTGCAGTTGTCGATCGACTACGACAAGGTCAACACCTGGCTATGAACACCCTGACCGTAGGTTCGCGCACCCTCGAACTGGACAAGGACGGCTATCTCGTCGACCTGAATCAATGGTCCACCGACGTGGCCAACGCCCTTGCCGCCGCCGAACCCCTGGAGTTGACCGCGGACCATTGGGAAATCCTCGAACTGCTGCGTGGCTTCTACGCCGAATTCCAGTTGTCCCCCGCCACGCGCCCGCTGATCAAGTACACCGCCTTGAAGCTGGGCCCGGAAAAGGGCAACAGCCTGCATCTCAACAAACTGTTCAACGGCACTCCCGCCAAACTTGCCGCCAAGCTGGCGGGCCTGCCCAGGCCGACGAATTGCTTATGACCGACTTTGCCCCGCTGACCCTTGAAACCCCTGCCGAACACCCGTTTGCGCAGTTCGTGCGCATCCTGGGCAAAGGCAAGCGCGGCGCGCGCAACCTCACCCGCGAAGAAGCCCGCGAGGCCATGGGCATGCTGCTCGACGACAAAGTCGAAGACACCCAGCTCGGCGCCTTCCTGATGTTGCTGCGGCACAAGGAAGAAAGCCCGGAAGAACTCGCCGGATTCACCGAAGCGGTACGCGAACGCCTGAATGCGCCAGCGTTGAACGTGGATATCGATTGGCCCACCTACGCCGGAAAAAAACGCCACCTGCCGTGGTATTTGCTGGCGGCCAAATGCCTGGCGCAGAACGGCGTGCGCATCCTGATGCACGGCGGCGGCGCTCACACCGCTGGCCGGTTGTACACCGAGCAATTGCTGGAAGGCCTGCACATCCCGTTGTGCCGTAATTGGCAGCAGGTTGAAAGCGCGTTCGAACACGGCAACCTGGCGTTTATCCCGCTGGGTGACTGGGCGCCGCAACTGCAACGCATGATTGATCTGCGTAACACCCTGGGCCTGCGCTCGCCGATCCATTCCCTGGCGCGCCTGCTCAACCCGCTGAATGCACGCTGCGGCCTGCAAAGTATTTTCCACCCCGGTTACCAGGGCGTGCACCGTGACGCCAGCGGCCTGCTCGGCGACAACGTGATTGTGGTCAAGGGTGACGGCGGCGAGGTCGAGATCAACCCCGACACCCTGAGCCACCTGTACGGCACCACCGGCGGCGAAAGCTGGGACGAAGAGTGGCCCGCCCTCTCCGCTCAGCGCCACGTCAAACCCGCGACCCTGGAACCCGAGCAGTTGAAAGCGCTGTGGCGCGGCGATGTCGAGGACAGCTATCCGCAACTGGCCCTGATCGCCACCATGGCCCTGGCCTTGCGCGGCCTCGGCCACCCACGGGTGCAAGCCTTCGAACTGGCCCAGCAATACTGGGACGCGCGGGACAAATCGATTTAATCGATCATTTGCCCGCAGTCTTTGCGCTTTTAGTTCGAACTCATCCCTTTAGACTGGGCTCCAACGCTTATTAGCCAAGGAGCCAGTCATGGGTTTGCTGATCGAAGGACATTGGAAAGACCAGTGGTACGAAAGTAGTGCAGACGGCGCTTTCCAGCGCGAGCAGGCGCAACGGCGTAACTGGGTGACAGCCGACGGCGAGCCTGGCCCCAGTGGCGAGGGCGGCTTCCAGGCGCAGGCCGGTCGCTATCATCTGTATGTTTCCCTCGCCTGCCCGTGGGCCCACCGCACCTTGATCCTGCGCAAGCTCAAGGGCCTGGAAAGCTTGATCGACGTTTCCGTCGTCAGTTGGCTGATGCTGGAAAACGGCTGGACCTTCGACAAGGCCCATGGCTCCAGCGGCGACAAACTCGACGACTTCCAATTCATGCACCAGCGCTACACCGCTGACACCGCCAACTACACCGGCCGCGTCACCGTACCGGTGCTGTGGGACAAAAAGCTCAAGCGCATCGTGAGCAATGAATCCGCGGAGATCATCCGCATGTTTAACAGCGCCTTCAACGAACTGACCGGCAACACGCTGGACTTCTACCCCGAGGCGCTACGCCCGAGCATCGACGCGCTGAACGAACGCATCTACCCCGCCGTGAACAATGGCGTATACCGCGCAGGCTTCGCCACCTCGCAAAAGGCCTATGAAAGCGCGTTTGATGATGTGTTTGCCGAGCTGGATCACCTGGAGCGGCACTTGGACGCGCACCGTTACCTGGCCGGTGAATACCTGACCGAAGCCGATGTGCGGCTGTTCACCACGCTGATTCGTTTTGATGCGGTGTATTACAGCCACTTCAAATGCAACCTGCGGCGGATTGCCGATTATCCGAACTTGTCGAATTGGCTGAGGGAGATTTATCAGTGGCCAGGCGTGGCCGAGACGGTGGATTTTTCGCACATCAAGGGGCATTACTATGCGAGCCACCGGACGATCAATCCGACGGGGATTGTGCCGAAGGGGCCGTTACAAACCTTTGATGCCGGGCATGACAGGAAGCGGCTAAGTGGCAAAGGCGTCCAGGGCTGATCCGAATCATTGGCTGTGTTTGGAGGCCTCATCGGGGGCAAGCCCCCTCCCACATTTGGATCTGTGCACACAGGCCAATGTGGGAGCGGGCTTGCCCGCGATGCTTTTAAGGCTCAGACCTGGGACTGCGCGCCCTCAAACCACTTCAGCTTCTCGCGCAACACCACCACTTCACCGACGATGACCAAGGTCGGCGCATGCACTTCATGCTCCGCCACCATGCGCGGCAAGTCCGCCAGGGTGCCGGTAAACACGCGCTGATTGGACGTGGTGCCCTGCTGGATCAACGCCGCCGGTGTATCCGCTGCGCGACCGTGCTTGATCAGTTGTTCGCAGATGATCGGCAAGCCAATCAAACCCATGTAGAACACCAAGGTCTGCGACGGCCCCACCAGATCCCGCCAAGGCAGGTCTGACGTCCCGTTCTTCAAATGCCCGGTGATAAAACGTACCGACTGGGCATAGTCTCGGTGCGTCAGCGGAATCCCGGCATAGGCCGCGCAACCACTGGCGGCAGTGATTCCCGGCACTACCTGGAACGGAATGCCATGGGCCGCCAATTCCTCGATCTCTTCGCCACCACGGCCAAAGATGAACGGATCGCCACCTTTTAGACGCAGCACACGCTTGCCTTGCTTGGCCAGATCCACCAATTGCTGGTTGATCTGGTCTTGCGGCACGGCATGGTCGGCGCGACGCTTGCCGACGTAAATACGCTCGGCATCCCGGCGGCACAGCTCAAGAATCGCCGGAGCAACCAAACGGTCATACAGCACCACGTCGGCTTGCTGCATCAAGCGCAGCGCGCGGAAGGTCAGCAGGTCCGGATCACCCGGGCCTGCGCCCACCAAATAGACTTCACCTGGCGCGTACGGTGGCGCGCCGTTAACCTTCTCGATCAACAAGCGCTCAGCTTCAGCGCCCTGCCCGGCCAACTGACGGTCGGCGATCGGGCCTTGGAAAACCTCTTCCCAAAACGCACGACGCTGCTGAACGTCCGGGTACAAGCCTTTGACCTGGGCACGAAAACGCGCCGCCAACCCGGCCAACTGGCCGTAAGTGGAAGGAATCCAGGTTTCCAGCTTGGCCCGGATCAAGCGCGCCAGCACCGGCGCATCGCCGCCGCTGGACACGGCAATCACCAGGGGCGAACGGTCGACAATTGCCGGGAAGATCACGCTGCACAAGGCTGGCGCGTCCACCACATTGACCGGCACGCAGCGACGCTTGGCATCACTGGACACTTGCGCGTTCAGCGGCTCGTCGTCGGTCGCGGCGATAATCAGGGTGCAACCCTCAAGGTCGGGCTCCTGATAACCGCGTAAAATCAGTTCCCCGCCACTGCCCAGTACCAGTTCACGCAACTGGTCTTCGATCTGGGGAGCAACCACCCGCAGCAACGCACCGGCGTCGGCCAGCAGCCGGGATTTGCGCAACGCAATCTCCCCGCCACCGACGACCAACACACGACTGCCGCGCAGGTTATGAAACAGCGGCAGAAATTCCATTTAGCCGATGACCTCAACGCCCGCCATGTAAGGCTTGAGCACCTCAGGCACACGGATCGAACCGTCAGCCTGCTGGTAGTTTTCCAGCACGGCTACCAGTGTGCGGCCTACCGCCAGGCCCGAACCGTTGAGGGTGTGCACCAGTTCCGGCTTGCCGGTTTCCGGGTTACGGAAACGTGCCTGCATGCGACGGGCCTGGAAATCACCGCAGTTGGAGCACGACGAAATTTCGCGGTATTTGTCCTGGCTCGGCACCCACACTTCGAGATCGTAGGTCTTCACGGCGCTGAAGCCCATGTCGCCGGTGCACAGCGCCAACACGCGGTAAGGCAGCTCAAGCAGTTGCAGGACGCGCTCGGCGTTGGCGGTCAGGCCTTCCAGGGCTTCCATGGAGGTCGATGGCTCAACCACTTGCACCATCTCGACCTTGTCGAACTGGTGCTGGCGGATCATGCCGCGGGTGTCGCGCCCCGACGCGCCGGCTTCACTGCGGAAGCATGGGCTGTGAGCAACAAACTTGATCGGCAGCTGCTTGGCGTCGAGGATCTCGCCGGCCACGATGTTGGTCAGCGACACTTCGGCCGTCGGGATCAGGTACAGATCGGCTTCGCCATCACGGCTGATCTTGAACAGGTCTTCTTCGAATTTTGGCAACTGGCTGGTGCCCATCAGGGCCGGAGCCTGCACCAGGTACGGGGTGTAGGCTTCTTCGTAGCCGTGTTCGCCGGTGTGCAGGTTGATCATGAACTGCGCCAGGGCACGGTGCATGCGTGCAATCGGACCGCGCAGCAAGGCAAAGCGCGCGCCGGACATCTTGGCGGCGGTTTCGAAATCCAGGCCACCGGTCAATTCGCCCAGGGCGACGTGATCCTTGATCTCGAAATCAAACGTTTTTGGCGTGCCCCAGCGGCGCACTTCGACGTTGCCGTCTTCGTCTTCGCCAACCGGTACCGACTCGTGCGGCAGGTTGGGAATGCCCAGCAGGATCGAGTCCAGCTCGCTCTGAATGCCTTCCAGCTCGACTTTGCCGTCGGACAGCTCGGTGCCCATGCGCTCGACGTCCGCCATCAACGGCGCGATGTCTTCGCCGCGCTGCTTGGCCTGACCGATGGATTTGGAACGCGCATTACGCTCAGCCTGCAGTGCTTCGGTGCGGGTCTGGACGGTCTTGCGCTGTTCTTCCAGCGCTTCGATGCGCGCAACATCCAAGGCAAAGCCACGGGATGCCAGGCGGTCCGCTACGTCCTGAAGGTTGCTACGTAACAGTTTGGAATCGAGCATGTCGGTCTCTCGTTTATCAAAGTTTGGTCAAGGACAGGCCAGCCCAGGTGGCGAGCAGCCCGCCGAACACGCTGATGCCCAGGTAACCGAAGGCTACCAGGGCCTGCCCGCTTTCCAGCAGGCGCAGCGTATCCAGTGAAAAGGATGAAAAGGTCGTCAGACCGCCTACAAAGCCGACAATCAAGCCGGCCCGAATTTCAATCGGCACTTCCGGGCGCAACAGGAACCACCCGTACAACAGCCCGATGATCAAGCAGCCCACCAGGTTGACCGCCAGGGTCGCCGCATAAAAATGCTTCGGCCAGTTGGCGTTGACCCAAGTACCGGTGGCGAAACGCAATAATGTACCAGCGATGCCGGCTACGGACACGGCAAGAATCGTCTTGAGCACTACTTTCTCCGCTGTTTGGGGCTGAGGCGATCGAGTTGGGCGAGGTGATTGAGCTTTTCACCGATCTTCAGCTCCAGGCCACGAGGCACCGGCTGGTAGAACGGCTGCGGCTCAAGCTCATCGGGGAAGTAATCTTCGCCGGCGGCATAGGCGTCCGGCTCATCATGGGCATAACGGTATTCGTCGCCGTAGCCCAGCTGTTTCATCAGTTTGGTCGGGGCGTTGCGCAGGTGCAGCGGTACTTCGAGCGAGCCGTGTTCGGCGGCAGCGCGCAGGGCTGATTTGAAGCCCATGTACACCGCGTTGCTTTTTGGCGCGCAGGCCAGATACGTAATGGCCTGTGCAACGGCCAACTCGCCTTCCGGGCTGCCAAGGCGCTCCTGCACCTCCCAGGCCGCCAGGCACAGGCTCAGCGCGCGCGGGTCGGCGTTGCCAATGTCTTCGCTGGCCATGCGCACCACGCGGCGCGCCAGGTACAGCGGATCGCAGCCACCGTCGATCATCCGCGCAAACCAGTACAGCGCGCCGTCGGGGTTGGAACCGCGCACAGACTTGTGCAGCGCCGAGATCTGATCGTAAAAGGCTTCGCCGCCCTTGTCGAAGCGGCGGCGAGTATCGCCGAGCAAACTTTGCAGAAGATCGACGCCGATCTCGCTGCCGTCCTCGGCCAGGTCGGAGGCATTCTCCAACAGGTTCAGAAAACGGCGGCCGTCGCCATCGGCGGCGCTCAGCAGAATCTTGAAGCCTTCGTCACTGAGACTGAGCTGGCGCTTGCCCAAGCCCTTGTCTTCGGCCAAGGCGCGGTGCAACAGCTTTTGCATCGCCGCTTCGTCCAGGCTCTTGAGCACATAGACGCGCGCCCGTGAGAGCAAGGCGTTATTGAGTTCAAACGAAGGGTTTTCGGTGGTCGCGCCAATAAAGATCAGCGTGCCGTCTTCGACATACGGCAAAAACGCATCCTGCTGGGACTTGTTGAAGCGGTGCACTTCATCAACGAACAGGATGGTGCGCTTGCCATATTGCCCGGCCTGCTGCTTGGCGACTTCCACCGCCTGGCGGATCTCCTTGACCCCGGCCAGCACCGCAGAAACCGTTTCGAAGTGTGCATCCGAGACTTTCGCCAGCAGCCGCGCCAAGGTGGTTTTACCCACGCCCGGCGGCCCCCAGAAAATCATCGAGTGCAGCGCTCCCTGCTCCAGGGCTTCGCGCAATGGCTTGCCGCGAGCGAGCAGGTGTTCTTGCCCGACGTACTCATCCAGGTTGGTCGAACGCAAGCGTGCGGCCAGGGGCTGAGCAATCGGGTCACTTCGAAACAGGTCCATGGGCAGCGTTTGAAACCTCTGGGCAGGTTATTCCTGGATCACATCGGCACCCTTGGGGATGTCGAACTTGAACTTGGATGCCGGCACCGGCTGGTTGGCCTTGACCCCGGAGAACAGGATATCGGTGCGCTGGCCGACACTGTCGATCAGGCGCATGTTGTTGATCACGCCGTTGCCGAACGACAGGTTCAGGCTGTCAAACAGCGTGTCCTTGGATTTCGGCTTGAGGGTGAACTCGATAACGTTGCTGGTTTGCTTGGAGGTGATCTCGAAGCTGTCGTTGATTTTCGACACGTCGCCCGAGAGCAGCAACGCCGGGGTCTGGTTCAGGCGCGGGTCCAGCTTCTTGATGGTCGCCTGCTCCAGGTCCGGGTCCCACAGCGTGACTTTCTGGCCGTCGGAAACGATGGTCTGCTCGGACTTCCCTTCGGTATGCCAATAGAACAGCCCTGGGCGCTGCACGGCCATTTCACCTTCGGTTTGCTGCAGCTGGGTGCCACCGGCATCCAGGGTCAACTGAGAGAAGCGCGCGGTGAGGGTTTGGGATTTGTCCAACAGGTTCTTCAGGCTGGCCACGGAGGCCGGATCGGCGTGGGCCGAAACAGCAGTCAGGGCCAGTGCCGGCAACAACAGCATGCGGATAAGACGCATGGGAGTCCTCATTGAGTCGTTAGGGCGAGCCGCGTGCTGCCACGCGGCATGTGATCAGTCGCGCATCTGCCCTGGGGCGATGACTTCACGCGAGCCGTTGGTGTTCATAGCAGTCACGACGCCGGCATTTTCCATGGATTCGATCATGCGGGCGGCGCGGTTGTAGCCGATTTTCAGTTTGCGCTGCACTGCGGAGATAGAAGCACGACGACTTTCGAGCACGAACGCCACGGCTTCGTCGTACAGCGCGTCGGTTTCGGCATCATCGTCGCCACCGCTGCCGCCGTCGAAGCCGCTGCCAGCTTCTTCAACGCCCGCGAGGATCTCGTCGTTGTATTCCGGTGCGCCGCGCAGCTTCCAGGCTTCCACCACGCGGTGCACTTCGTCATCGGACACAAAGGCGCCATGGACACGAATCGGCAGGCTGGTGCCCGGCGGCATGTAAAGCATGTCACCGTGACCGAGCAATTGCTCGGCGCCGCCCTGGTCGATAATGGTACGCGAGTCGATCTTGCTGGAGACCTGGAACGCCATCCGCGTCGGGATGTTGGCCTTGATCAGACCCGTGATGACATCCACCGACGGACGCTGGGTAGCGAGAATCAAGTGAATACCGGCGGCCCGCGCCTTCTGGGCGATACGTGCAATCAGTTCTTCAACCTTCTTGCCGACGATCATCATCATGTCGGCAAATTCATCCACCACCACCACGATGGTTGGCAGCTTGGTCAGCAGCGGCGCTTCGTCGTGAATGCTTTCGCGCTTGTACAAAGGGTCAGTCAGCGGTGTGCCGGCGTCCTGGGCTTCCTTGACCTTGGCGTTGAAGCCCGACAGGTTACGCACACCCATCTTCGCCATGAGCTTGTAGCGGCGCTCCATCTCGGCGACGCTCCAGCGCAGTGCGTTGGCGGCGTCCTTCATGTCGGTCACGACCGGGCACAACAGGTGCGGAATGCCTTCGTAGATCGACAATTCCAACATCTTCGGGTCGATCATGATCAGCTTGGCGTCATCGGGGCCGGACTTGAACAGGATCGACAGGATCATCGCGTTCACACCCACCGACTTACCGGAACCCGTCGTACCGGCAACCAGCAAGTGCGGCATTTTCGCCAGGTCAGTAATCACCGGCTTGCCGCCGATGTCATGGCCCAGGGCCAAGGTGACCGGCGATTTGAAGTTGTCGTATTCCGGGGTCGACAGCACCTCGGAGAAGCGCACGATCTGGCGGTCTTCGTTGGGAATCTCGATACCGACGGTGGTCTTGCCGGGAATCACTTCCACCACCCGCACACTGGTTACAGCCAGGGAGCGCGCCAGGTCTTTCGCCAGGTTGGAAATACGGCTGACCTTGACGCCAGCGGCCGGCTGGATCTCGTAACGGGTAATGACCGGACCTGGGTGGATCGAATCCACGGTGACTTCGACGCCGAATTCCTTGAGTTTGATTTCCAGCAGGTGGCCTACGGCCGCCAGCGACTCCGGGGAATAGTTGAGCTGTTTCTTTTCGGCCGGGTCGAGAATCGAGATCGGCGGCAAGGTGCCTTCGACGGCGCTGTCGACAAACAACGGCGCCTGCTTCTCTTTCTGCACACGTGCACTGGGCTCGGGCGCCTTGGCCGGCGCTGGCGTAATCACTGGCGGCACCTGCTTTTCGCGGTCCGACATGTGCTTGCTCAGGGCCTGTTCGCGTTCGATCAGGCGCTCCTTGACCTTGGCTTGCTCACGTCGGTCCGGTGTGCTCGGGGCCACCACTTCGTTGACACGGGTATCGACCTCGCGCAGTTGCGCAACCATGCGTTTGCGATCAACCCGGGCCGACCACCAGCGGTTGGCGGCGCCCTGAAACAGCTCGAGCAGGTCGAGTGTGATCTTGCCGGTCACGTCCATCACCTTGAACCACGACAAGTCGGTGAACACGGTAAGACCAAACAGGAACAGCGCGATAAACATCAAGGTGCTGCCCTGGATATTCAGGGTCTTGCGCGCCAGGTCGCCAAGGCTTTCGCCCAGCGCCCCGCCCGCGCCCGCCGGCAGGCCGGTGGGTGCGTGGAAATGAATGTGCGCCAGCGCCGCGCCGGAGAGCACCAGGAACACCAGGCCGATCAGGCGCCAGGAGAACAGCCAGCCGCTCCACTGCCACGGCTCGTGACGCTGGCGGAAGATCTGCCAGGTCTTGATCGCCAGCAGCAGCGGGAAGATGTAGGCAAAGTAGCCCAGCACCATAAACAGAATATCGGCGCTGTAGGAACCGGCGGGGCCGCCGAAGTTCTGCACGTCTTCGATCTTGCTGTTGTGGCTCCAGCCCGGATCGTCCTTGCCATAGGTGAGCAAGGCCATCATCAGGAACAGGCACAGGGCGCCAATGGCGATCAGCGCACCTTCCTTGAGTCGGTAGTGCAGGTGCTGACGCCAGGCCGGCACGACTGCTGCTTTAGGTGTTGCGGCGGATTTCTTCAAAACGGGTCTTTTCCTGCGCCTTTAGCGCGTCCATCTGTTGAATGACTGCAAATACTGCCCAATCCGAGCAGCTGAAAAATGAACGAGCGTCGTTGAATCTACTTTTTAACACCGGATGATGGATCGATGAAATGACGATCACGCCATAATGGCCACATTGTACGGGTTTGCGTCGGCGATGCCACGTACTTGCCCTTCACCCGGCAGCCTAGACAATTGAAGCGTCACAGCCTGTTCAATTTGAGCATGCATTGCCTTTGCTGACAAAGGCTTATGAGCTGTATTTAGCAAACCAGGCAAGCTTGGCCATTGGCCTCCACGGCACAGACCCGATTACGACCGCGCCTCAGGCGTAGAGTTGCAGAAACACCCGCTCACGCTAATACCGTTCAATGCCCTATTCGGGCTGGCCCCACAGCGCTGTGTCGACAATAATCAGCACTCTTGCGGCAGGCGACTCACCTGCCACTCCCCTCCCCTTCCGTAAGCCTGGATGCCATGCTGACCTGGTTGCAACGCGACTCCCTGACTTTTCCGCCACTGGCCAAGGCCATGCGCGAACCCAATGGCTTGCTGGCCGCCGGTGGCGACCTGTCGGCCGAACGACTGGTCCAGGCCTATCGCCATGGCTGCTTTCCGTGGTTCTCTGAAGGCCAGCCCATTCTCTGGTGGTCTCCAGACCCGCGCACGGTGATATTCCCCGACGAATTGCATGTTTCACGCAGCCTCGGCAAATTATTGCGCCAGCAGCGGTATACCGTGACATTCGACCAGGACTTCGCCGCCGTCATCCAGGCGTGCGCCGCGCCGCGCAGCTATGCGGAAGGCACGTGGATCACCGAGGGCATCCAGAACGCCTACCTGGAGCTGCACCAGCGCGGCTACGCGCACTCGGTGGAAGTTTGGGATGAAGGGCAGTTGGTCGGCGGCCTTTACGGCCTGGCGATGGGCCAATTATTTTTTGGCGAATCCATGTTCAGCCGCGCCGACAATGCCTCCAAGTTCGGCTTTGCCACACTGACCCGTCAGCTACAGGCCTGGGGCTTTGTGCTGATCGACTGCCAAATGCCCAATGATCACTTGCACAGTCTTGGCGCCCGCGCCATACCGCGCAGTGATTTCGCTGAGTTCCTGCGCAACCATTTGGACCAAAGCAGCTCTGGACCGTGGGTTTCCTAGGCGACTTCCTTGCACCTGGCTTACACTTATTTCAAAGCTTATCCCGAGGGTTGATCATGACCGAGCTGGCGCGCTTGAAGTTTTATGCCACTCAAGCCCACTCCTGCAGCTATCTGCCCGACGAGCAGGCCACCACGCTGTTCCTCGACCCCAGCCAGCCCATGGATGTGCATGTGTATGCCGACCTTTCAGAGATGGGTTTTCGGCGCAGCGGTGATCACCTGTACCGTCCGCATTGCCAGAACTGCAATGCCTGCGTACCGGCACGCATCCCGGTCGCGCAGTTTTTGCCGGACCGCAACCAGAAACGCATCCTCAAGCGCAATGCCGACCTGACAGTCACCGCCACCAAACCGCACTTCAGCGAAGAATATTTCGATCTTTACCAACGCTACATCGAGCAGCGTCATGCCGACGGCGACATGTTTCCGCCCAGCCGTGATCAGTTTTCAACATTTCTGGTGCGCGACTTGCCCTTCTGCCGCTTCTACGAGTTCCGCCTGGACGGGCGCCTGCTGGCGGTCGCCGTAACCGACCTGCTGCCCAACGGCCTGTCGGCGGTGTACACCTTCTATGAACCCATGGAAGAACGTCGCAGTCTCGGGCGTTTCGCCATTCTCTGGCAAGTCGGTGAAGCCCTGCGTCTGGAACTGGAAGCGGTGTACCTCGGATACTGGATCAAGAACTGCAAAAAGATGAACTACAAGACCCAATATCGGCCCATTGAGCTACTGATTAATCAAAGATGGGTAACGCTTAACTAGAACCCCTTGGCTTGAACACCCTTTTTCGGGCACAATGCACGCCGCTTTTGCCTGGCGCAGTTGCACCGGGCCATTCACTGGATACCGAGGGCTTTACTGCATGTCGAAAGAAGACAGCTTCGAAATGGAAGGCACTGTCGTCGACACCCTGCCCAACACCATGTTTCGTGTGGAGTTGGAAAATGGGCACGTCGTAACCGCGCATATCTCCGGCAAGATGCGCAAGAATTACATTCGTATTCTTACCGGTGACAAAGTGCGCGTCGAGCTGACGCCCTATGACTTGAGCAAAGGGCGCATCACTTACCGCGCTCGTTAATCAAGTCAATACAAGACGCCCGGTTATGCCGGGCGTTTTTGTGTGCGAGCTATTTGCCTGACACTGCAAACCCTGTGGGAGGGGAGACTTGCTCCCGATAGCGGCAGGCCAGTCAATATATTCAGCGACTGACCCACCGTCATCGGGAGCAAGCCCCCTCCCACATTTGATTTTCAGTGGTTGGAACAGACAGCAAAAAGGCGCCTTTCGGCGCCTTTTTGCTGTGTTGCAGTCAGCTATCAGGCCATTTCGGCCGTGGTTTCGAACTCGAAGGTCAACTCGCCATCCTTCAAGTCGATGTGTACCACACCGCCATGATCGGAAAGCTCGCCAAACAGGATCTCTTCGGCCAGTGGCCGCTTGATCTTGTCCTGGATCAGACGCGCCATTGGGCGAGCGCCCATTGCCGAATCGTAGCCACCCTGTGCCAGCCAATTGCGCGCCGCGTCTGTCACGTCCAGCTGCACGCGCTTGTCTTCCAACTGCGCTTGAAGCTCGGTAAGGAACTTGTCCACCACGCTTTTGATGACCTCATGGCTGAGGCGACCAAACTGGATAATGGTGTCCAGACGGTTGCGGAACTCCGGCGTGAAGCTCTTCTTGATCACTTCCATCGCATCAGAGGAGTGATCCTGATGCGTAAAGCCGATAGAGGCTCGCGCAGCGGTTTCAGCACCCGCGTTGGTGGTCATGATCACGATGACATTGCGGAAGTCCGCCTTGCGCCCGTTGTTGTCGGTCAGGGTTCCGTGGTCCATGACCTGCAGCAGCAGGTTGAAGACTTCCGGGTGGGCCTTCTCGATTTCATCGAGCAGCAATACACAATGCGGCTGCTTGGTGATCGCCTCGGTCAACAGACCGCCCTGATCGAAACCCACATAACCTGGAGGCGCACCGATCAGGCGCGACACCGTGTGGCGCTCCATGTATTCGGACATGTCGAAGCGCACCAGCTCGATACCCATGGCCTTGGCCAACTGCCGCGCCGCTTCGGTCTTGCCGACGCCGGTAGGGCCTGCAAACAGGAACGAACCGACCGGCTTGTCCGGCGACTTGAGGCCCGCACGCGACAACTTGATCGCAGTGGACAGCGCGTCGATGGCCGCATCCTGACCAAACACGGTCAGCTTGAGGTCGCGCTCCAGATTACGCAGCAGCTCTTTGTCGGAACTGTTGACGTGTTTTGGCGGAATCCGCGCGATCTTCGCCACGATGTCCTCGACCTGAGGCACGTCGATGCGTTTCACGCGTTTCTCGACCGGCTGCAGGCGCTGGTAGGCCCCTGCTTCGTCGATCACGTCGATCGCCTTGTCCGGCATGTGGCGATCATTGATGTAGCGCGACGCCAGCTCAGCAGCCGCACGCAACGCCTCATCGGTGTACTCGATGCCATGGTGCGCTTCAAAACGCCCCTTGAGCCCGCGCAGGATGCTGATGGTGTCTTCAACCGAAGGCTCGGACACGTCGACTTTCTGGAAGCGACGCGCCAGGGCGCGGTCTTTTTCGAAGATCCCGCGAAACTCCTGGAACGTGGTCGAGCCAATGCAGCGGATATCACCCGACGACAACAATGGCTTGAGCAGGTTGGAGGCGTCCATCACCCCACCGGATGCCGCACCGGCACCAATGATGGTGTGGATCTCATCGATAAACAGGATCGCTTGCGGGCGTTTTTTCAGCTCGCCGAGCAGCGCCTTGAAGCGCTTCTCGAAATCGCCACGGTACTTGGTCCCGGCGAGCAACGCGCCGAGATCAAGGGAGTAGACGACGCTGTTGGCCAGCAAGTCAGGCACCTGGTTATCAACAATGCGCTTGGCCAGGCCTTCGGCGATAGCGGTTTTACCCACGCCAGCCTCACCCACCAGCAACGGATTGTTCTTGCGACGACGCGCGAGGATCTGCGCTACACGCTCAACCTCAAGCTCACGCCCCACCAGCGGATCGATCCGCCCCTGGCGCGCCAGTTCATTGAGGTTACTGGCATAGGCATCCAGTGGATTGCCCGAAGAAGAAGACTCACCGCCCTCGTCGTCCTGCATATCCTGCTCACCCTCGGAATGATCGCCGTGCCCAGGCACCTTGGAGATACCGTGGGCGATGTAGTTGACGACATCAATACGGGCAACGCTCTGCTGTTTCAGCAGGAACACTGCCTGGCTTTCCTGTTCGCTGAAAATCGCCACAAGCACGTTGGCACCTGTGACTTCACGCTTACCGGAGCTCTGTACGTGGAACACAGCACGCTGCAATACCCGCTGAAAGCCCAGCGTCGGCTGGGTCTCACGGTCCTCGTCATGCACGGGGATCAGTGGCGTGGTGGAGTCGATAAACTCCTGCAGGTCATGCTTGAGTTTGTCGAGGTTGGCGCCGCACGCACGCAGAACGGTGGCGGCAGCTTCGTTATCCAAAAGTGCCAGCAGCAGGTGTTCGACGGTCATGAATTCATGACGCTTCGAACGAGCCTCCTTGAAGGCAAGATTGAGAGTGACTTCGAGCTCGCGGTTTAACATAGCTTCACCTCATACCCAAGTGGTCGGCGTTAACCGTCCTTCTCGATTTCACAGAGTAGCGGATGCTGGCTTTCCCTGGCGTACTGGTTGACCTGCATGGCCTTTGTCTCGGCGATGTCGCGGGTAAACACTCCACATACTGCCCGTCCTTCTGTGTGAACGGCCAGCATTACCTTGGTCGCCAACTCGCGGTTCAGGTTAAAAAACACCTCGAGCACTTCGACCACGAAATCCATCGGTGTGTAGTCATCATTGAACAAAACCACCTTGTACATCGGCGGCGCCTGTAGAGCAGGCTTAGCCTCCTGAACAGCAATGCCTGCAGAACCGTCGTCATCGTGTTCCTGATCCGGGCGATCCTGATTGAATGTTAGTCGAATCTGGCTGATTGCATGCATGGAAAGAAAGGTTCGTCAGTGGTTCAAATACGGTGATGGGGGCGACCTGCCGGAATTTCAACTCTGACTATACGGTCGCCTTGACTATCGGCGAATCGGTGTTACAACCAATAGAACCCACAGTGGGTAAAAAAGGTCCGTGCAGTCAACCTTATTTATTCGGGTTAGGACGGATAAACTGGATGATACTCCAGTGATGGAGTCTGGTGCAGAGGGATATGGTATGTCTGGCGTCAAGATCAATGGCAAGGTCAAATGGTTCAATAATGCCAAAGGGTTCGGGTTCGTTAACGCGGAAGGAAAACCCGAAGAAGATCTTTTTGCGCATTACTCGGCAATTACCATGGACGGCTACAAGACACTGAAAGCAGGTCAAGC
This sequence comes from Pseudomonas sp. O39, assembly GCF_045447295.1. Taxonomy (NCBI): domain Bacteria; kingdom Pseudomonadati; phylum Pseudomonadota; class Gammaproteobacteria; order Pseudomonadales; family Pseudomonadaceae; genus Pseudomonas; species Pseudomonas sp. O39. The sequence continues at coordinate 48,714 of NZ_JBJGXV010000018.1, read as the reverse complement.
GGTGAGCTTTGAAACCATTCAGGGACCGAAAGGACTGCACGCAGTGAAGATCGAGGCAGTAAAAACCGAAGTACACGAAAACCCCGCAATCCCAGCGGCTCACAAAGAAAAGACAGTAATGGCCTGATCCGCCACTGAGCCTGCAGGTTGCAATAAAAAAACCGGCCACCTCAATCCACTTGAGACGGCCGGTTTTTTCTTGCCTGCTGTTTACATGTGCGAAATCAGCGCATCACCAAAGCCCGAAGACGACACCAGCTTGGCGCCCTCCATCAGGCGCTCGAAGTCATAGGTCACGGTCTTGGCCGAAATAGCACCATTGGTGCCCTTGATGATCAAGTCAGCCGCCTCCGTCCACCCCATGTGCCGCAGCATCATTTCTGCCGACAGAATCAATGAACCGGGGTTTACCTGGTCTTTGCCTGCGTATTTCGGTGCAGTGCCATGGGTGGCTTCGAACATTGCCACGGTATCCGACAGGTTGGCCCCCGGGGCAATACCGATACCGCCCACTTCCGCCGCCAAGGCATCGGAGAGGTAGTCACCGTTCAGGTTGAGGGTCGCGATCACATCGTATTCGGCCGGACGCAACAGGATCTGCTGGAGCATCGCATCGGCAATAGCGTCCTTGACCACCACATTCTTGCCGGTTTTCGGATTTTTGAACTGCATCCACGGGCCACCGTCGAGCAGTGTCGCACCGAACTCTTCAGCCGCCACTTCGTAGGCCCACTCCTTGAAGGCACCTTCGGTGAACTTCATGATGTTGCCTTTGTGCACGATCGTCAGCGAGTCGCGGTCGTTATCCACGACATACTGCAGGGCTTTGCGCACCAGGCGCTTGGTACCTTCCAGGGACACTGGCTTGATGCCGATGCCGCAGTCCTGATCGAAGCGAATCTTGGTGACGCCCATCTCTTCTTTCAGGAACTTGATCACCTTGATCGCTTCCGGCGAACCGGCCTTCCACTCGATACCGGCGTAAATATCCTCGGAGTTCTCGCGAAAGATGGTCATATCGACATCGCCAGGCTTCTTGACCGGGCTGGGCACGCCTTCGAACCAACGCACCGGGCGCAGACACACATACAGGTCGAGCTGTTGACGCAGGGCCACGTTCAACGAACGAATGCCGCCGCCAACCGGTGTGGTCAGCGGGCCCTTGATGGAAACCACGTAATCCTTGACCGCATCCAGGGTTTCCTGGGGGAGCCAGGTGTCCTGGTCGTAAACTTGAGTCGCCTTCTCGCCCGCATAAACCTCCATCCACGAGATTTTGCGCTTGCCGCCGTAAGCCTTTTCAACAGCTGCATCGACCACCTTGATCATCACAGGGCTGATGTCGACGCCAATACCGTCGCCTTCTATATAAGGGATGATCGGTTGGTCAGGAACATTGAGAGAATGGTCTGCATTGACGGTGATTTTGTCGCCGACTGCCGGAACCTGAATCTTCTTGTATCCCATGCTGAACTCCATCTATGGATTGAACATCTGGCTGCGTTCGAGCCTACTCCAGATAAATGGCGACCGAAACCTCGCGCCAGGCTCATTTGCATCGAAAACAGCATATTTGGTCGCCTACAAGCTTGAAAGCAAAGGCAAAATCGCCAATCTTGAGCACATCGTGCGACTTTGGTCGCAGTCCGGGCCCTGCGACCTTTAGACCAATGGACGACTCACCTTTTGTATGAAGGCTCGGCGTAAGCATAGCGACCTATGTATAATGCCGCCGCTGACCCAAGAGTCACGACAGCTGACCGCTCTAGACAGTAGCCTTCAGCCAGAAAGCAGGACTATTACAATAGTCCACCCGCTTGACGCTCGACTGATGCAACCCAACATCACCGCGAAGAAACCTCGACATTTCGCTCATGGATGACTTTGAACGAACGCGCTCCACCCGGCGCATCTCGAGTTTCTGCGCACGCTTTCAGCAAAGAAGAGAGTTAATCCGAATATGCCCACCCGCTCGAAGATCATCTACACCTTCACCGACGAAGCACCAGCCCTCGCCACCTATTCACTGCTGCCTATCGTAGAGGCCTTCACCGCTTCCGCTGATATTGCCGTGGAAACCCGCGACATCTCCCTGGCCGCGCGCATCCTCGCAAGCTTCCCCGAGCAACTGGGTACCCAGGCTGTCCCGGACCACCTCGCCGAACTGGGCGACCTGGCCGTTACGCCTGAAGCCAACATCATCAAGCTGCCTAACATCAGCGCCTCGACCCCGCAGCTGCAAGCTGCGATCAAGGAACTGCAGGCCCAGGGCTACGCCCTGCCGGACTACCCGGAAACCGTAACCACCGACGCGGAAAAAGAAACCCGTGCACGTTACGACAAGGTCAAGGGCAGCGCCGTGAACCCGGTCCTGCGCGAAGGCAACTCCGACCGCCGCGCACCGCTGTCGGTCAAGAACTACGCCCGCAAGCACCCGCACAAAATGGGCGCCTGGGCTGCGGACTCCAAATCGCACATCGCTCACATGAGCAACGGCGACTTCTACGGCAGCGAAAAAGCCGTACAGATCGAAGCCGCTGACGCTGTGAAGATCGAGCTGATCGCCAAAGACGGCACCGCGACCGTACTGAAAGAAAAGACCTCGGTACAAGCCGGCGAGATCATCGACACGGCCGTGCTGAGCAAGAAAGCCCTGCGCAGCTTCATCGCCGCTGAAATCGAAGACGCCAAGAAACAAGGCGTGCTGCTGTCGGTCCACCTGAAAGCCACCATGATGAAGGTCTCCGACCCGATCATGTTCGGCCAGATCGTTGCCGAGTTCTATAAAGATGCCCTGGCCAAGCACGCTGTCGTGCTGGAGCAGATCGGCTTCAACCTGAACAACGGCATCGGCGACCTGTACGCTCGCATCAAGGCACTGCCTGCCGACCAGCAAGCACAGATCGAAGCTGACATTCAGGCGGTCTACGCCGCTCGCCCTTCCCTGGCGATGGTCAACTCCGACAAAGGCATCACCAACCTGCACGTGCCGAGCGACGTGATCGTCGACGCCTCGATGCCGGCAATGATCCGTGACTCCGGCAAAATGTGGGGCACCGACGGCCAGTTGCACGACACCAAGGCGGTGATCCCGGATCGCTGCTACGCCACCATCTACCAAGCCGTCATTGAAGACTGCAAGGCGCATGGCGCTTTCGACCCAACCACCATGGGCAGCGTGCCAAACGTTGGCCTGATGGCGAAGAAAGCCGAAGAGTACGGCTCCCACGACAAGACCTTCCAGATCAAGGCTGACGGCGTCGTGCGCGTCACCGACAGCAAGGGCACCCTGCTGATGGAACAGGCTGTTGAAGCCGGCGACATCTTCCGCATGTGCCAGACCAAAGACGCACCGATCCAGGACTGGGTCAAACTGGCCGTCAACCGTGCCCGCGCCAGCAACACCCCAGCGATTTTCTGGCTGGACCCACAGCGCGCTCACGACGGCGTCGTGGTTGAGAAAGTTCAGGCTTACCTGAAAGACCACAACACCGAAGGCCTGGACATCCGCATCATGTCGCCGGTCGACGCGATGAAGTTCACCCTGGAGCGTACCCGCAAGGGCCAGGACACCATCTCGGTGACCGGTAACGTACTGCGCGACTACCTGACCGACCTGTTCCCGATCATGGAACTGGGCACCAGCGCCAAGATGCTGTCGATCGTACCGCTGATGAACGGCGGTGGCCTGTTCGAAACCGGCGCCGGCGGTTCGGCTCCCAAGCACGTGCAACAGCTGGTTGAAGAGAACTTCCTGCGCTGGGATTCCCTGGGCGAGTTCCTGGCCCTGGCCGCTTCCCTTGAGCATTTGGGTGTGACTTACAACAACCCGAAAGCCCTGGTGCTGTCCAAGACCCTGGACCAGGCCACCGGCCAGTTCCTCGACAACAACAAGTCGCCATCGCGCAAAGTCGGCAACATCGACAACCGCGGCAGCCACTTCTACCTGGCGCTGTACTGGGCTCAAGCCCTGGCCGCCCAGACCGAAGACACGGCACTGCAAGCGCAGTTCGGCGAGCTGGCTAAAACCCTGAGCGAACACGAGGCGACCATCGTTGCCGAGCTGAACGCCGTACAGGGCAAGCCAGTGGACATCGGTGGCTACTACGCGCCGAACCCGGAGCTGACCAGCAAAGCCATGCGCCCAAGCAACACCCTCAACGCGGCCATTGCCAAGTTGAAGTAAGGTTGTAAGGATGCAAAGAAGCCCCGGCCCCGTGCCGGGGTTTCTGTTTGTGCCCACTGCGCTTTTCGCTGAAGAAACCGGATTAAAATGTAGGAGCGGGCTTGCTCGCGAATGCGGCGTGCCAGTCGCCCGATGCATATCTGATGCATTGCATTCGCGAGCAAGCCCGCTCCCACACTGACTGCAATCCTGCCCAAAGACCGCCCCGCACCATGAATCGAGGTTTTGAATGACCTGGCAACCCCACATCACCGTCGCCACCCTCGTCGAAGACAACGGCCGCTTCCTGATGGTCGAAGAACTCAAGGGCGGCCGCGCCGTGCTCAACCAGCCCGCCGGCCACCTCGACCCGAACGAAACCCTGACCGAAGCCGCCGTGCGCGAGACCCTCGAAGAAACCGGCTGGGACGTCGAAGCCACCGGCATTGTCGGGATTTACCTGTACACCGCCCCCAGCAACGGCGTGACCTACCAGCGCGTGTGCTTCACCGCCAAGGCCCTCAAACACCATCCGGAGTATCAACTGGACGACGGCATCATCCGCGCCCGCTGGCTCACCCGTGACGAGCTGATGGCCGTGCGCGACGACTGGCGCAGCGAACTGATCATCCGCTGTATCGATGATTATTTGGCCGGCCAGCGCCACAGTCTCGAATTGATCCGCCCTTCTCTTTAGCCTTGAGGGCTTGGGCCTGATAGAATCGCGTCCTTTTTCAAGACACCCGTTGAAACCCTATGCGTGATCCAGCCCCTTCTGACACACAAAAGAAGCGCGTCATCGTCGGCATGTCCGGCGGCGTGGATTCTTCCGTTTCCGCCGTTCTGCTCATGGAGCAGGGTTATGAGGTGGAAGGCCTGTTCATGAAGAACTGGGAAGAAGACGATGGAACGGAATATTGCACCGCCATGGACGACCTGGCGGACGCCCAGGCCGTGTGCGACAAGATCGGCATCAAGCTGCACACCGCCAATTTCGCCGCGGAGTACTGGGACAACGTGTTCGAGCACTTCCTGGCCGAATACAAGGCAGGCCGCACGCCGAACCCGGACATCCTGTGTAACCGCGAAATCAAGTTCAAGGCGTTCCTCGACTACGCCATGATCCTCGGCGCCGACCTGATCGCCACTGGCCACTACGTGCGCCGTCGCGACATCGAGGGTCACACCGAACTGCTTAAAGGCCTGGACCCGAACAAGGACCAGAGCTACTTCCTGCATGCCGTCGGCGGCGAACAGATCGCCAAGACCCTGTTCCCGGTAGGCGAGCTGGAAAAGCCCGAGGTGCGCAAGATTGCCGAGAAACACGGCCTGGCCACCGCCAAGAAAAAGGATTCCACCGGGATCTGCTTTATCGGTGAGCGCCGTTTCAGCGACTTTCTCAAGCAGTACCTGCCGGCGCAACCGGGCGAGATCAAAACCACCGAAGGTGAAGTCATCGGCCGTCACCATGGCCTGATGTACCACACCATTGGCCAGCGCCAGGGCCTGGGTATCGGCGGCTTGAAAGACGCCGGCGAAGAGCCGTGGTACGTGCTGATCAAGGATCTGGAGCACAACGTACTGATCGTCGGCCAGGGCAATGAACACCCACTGCTGTTCTCCGGCGCCCTGCTCGCTTCGGAGATCTACTGGGTCAACCCTGTCGACTTGAGCACTCCGCGCCGCCTGACCGCCAAAGTGCGCTATCGCCAGAGTGATCAGCCCTGCACCCTGGAAAAAACCGCCACCGGCTATCGCGCCACCTTTGATGACCCGCAACGCGCGGTCACTCCTGGCCAGTCCGTGGTGTTCTATGACGGCGAAATTTGCCTGGGCGGTGGCGTGATTGAAGTCGCCGAGCCCTGGAGCAACCCGGCATGAGCCCGACCCAGGAGCAATTGACGGCACTCGGCGGGGTTTTCCTCGCTGCCGTACTGGTCGACAAGATCGCCAAGACCGGCCAGGTCACCGAAGCCGGCCTGACCTGCATGCTCGGCAGCTTGCTGATCCGCGACCCCAAGGACACCCTGGAAGTCTATGGCGGTGACGATTTGGCGCTGCGCGAAGGTTATCGCGCGCTGATCGGCGCCCTGGAGCGTGACCCGAGCACCTTGCAGCGCGAGCCATTGCGCTATGCGCTGTCCATGCTCGGCCTTGAGCGCCAACTGGCCAAACGCGAGGACATGCTCGAAACCATCGGCAAACGCCTGCCGCAGATTCAGTCCCAGGTGGAACACTTCGGCCCGGCCCACGAAAACGTGATCGCCGCCTGCGGCGCGCTGTACCAGGACACCTTGAGCACCTTGCGCCAGCGAATCCAGGTCCATGGCGACATGCGCAACCTGCAGCAACCCAATAACGCCTCGAAAATCCGCGCCCTGCTCCTGGCCGGTATTCGCTCGGCGCGGTTGTGGCGGCAATTGGGCGGCCATCGTTGGCAACTGGTGATCAGTCGTCGCAAATTGCTCAAAGAGCTTTACCCGTTGATGCGCAACGAATAAGTCGCACCGACAGGCCATTTTCAAGCCGTTACGCGTAATACGCCGGTCAGTTGGCAACGGACCGGCGGATTTTTTCATGTATGATACGCGCCCCATTTCGTTGCCCGACTGTCCGAGAACACCCCATGCAGCTCTCTTCGCTCACTGCGGTTTCCCCTGTTGACGGCCGCTACGCCGGCAAAACCCAGGCCCTGCGCCCTATTTTCAGCGAATACGGTTTGATCCGTGCTCGTGTTCTGGTTGAAGTGCGCTGGCTCCAGCGCCTGGCCGCTCACCCCGCCATCAGCGAAGTGCCGGCGTTTTCCGCCGAAGCCAACGCTGCACTGAACACCCTGGCGGAAAACTTCTCCCTGGAGCACGCCGAGCGTGTGAAAGAGATCGAGCGCACCACCAACCACGACGTCAAAGCCATTGAGTACCTGCTCAAAGAGCAGGCGGCCAAGCTACCGGAACTGGCCCAGGTCAGCGAGTTCATCCACTTTGCCTGCACCAGCGAGGACATCAACAACCTGTCCCACGCCCTGATGCTGCGCGAAGGCCGTGATGACGTAATGCTGCCGCTGATGCGCCAGACCGCCAACGCTATCCGCGAACTGGCCATCCGTTTCGCCGACGTGCCGATGCTGTCGCGCACCCACGGTCAGCCGGCCTCGCCGACCACCCTGGGTAAAGAGCTGGCGAACGTGGTGTACCGCCTGGAGCGCCAGATCGCCCAAGTCGCCGCCGTGCCGCTGCTGGGCAAGATCAACGGTGCCGTAGGTAACTACAACGCGCACCTGTCGGCCTACCCTGAAATCGACTGGGAAGAAAACGCCCGCGCCTTCATCGAAGACGAGCTGGGCCTGGGTTTCAACCCGTACACCACTCAGATCGAACCGCACGACTACATCGCCGAGCTGTTCGACGCCATTGCACGCTTCAACACCATCCTGATCGACTTCGATCGCGATATCTGGGGCTACATTTCCCTGGGCTATTTCAAGCAGCGCACCATTGCCGGTGAAATCGGTTCCTCGACCATGCCGCACAAGGTCAACCCGATCGACTTCGAAAACTCCGAAGGCAACCTCGGTATCGCCAACGCACTGTTCCAGCACTTGGCCAGCAAGTTGCCGATTTCCCGCTGGCAGCGCGACCTGACCGACTCCACCGTACTGCGCAACCTCGGCGTAGGCTTCGCCCACAGCGTGATCGCGTACGAAGCCAGCCTCAAAGGCATCAGCAAACTGGAACTCAACGCGCAGAAAATCGCCGCCGACCTGGATGCGTGCTGGGAAGTATTGGCCGAGCCGATCCAGACCGTGATGCGCCGCTACAACATCGAAAACCCTTACGAAAAGCTGAAAGAATTGACGCGCGGCAAGGGCATCACCTCCGACGCGCTGCAAACTTTCATCGACGGCCTGGATATGCCTGCCGCCGCCAAGGCCGAGCTGAAATTGCTCACCCCGGCCAACTACATCGGCAACGCGGTGGCGCAAGCCAAGCGCATCTGATTTAGCGCAAGCCCTCTTGAGACGCCCGGCCGCGCCGGGCGTTTTTATTCCTGTCTTAAAAGTGCTTTTTTTCAATAGGTTACACATGAATCCTGATATTCCTCTTCAACTTCTGGGCGGCATCACGGCACGCGAATTCCTGCGCGACTACTGGCAGAAAAAACCGTTGCTGATTCGTCAGGCCATCCCTGATTTCGAAAGCCCGATCGATGCCGACGAACTGGCCGGCTTGGCCCTGGAAGAAGAAGTCGAATCGCGCCTGGTGATCGAGCACGGCGAGCGCCCATGGGAACTGCGTCGCGGCCCCTTCGCCGAAGACGCCTTCAGCACCCTGCCTGAGCGTGAGTGGACGCTGCTGGTGCAGGCTGTCGACCAGTTCGTGCCGGAAGTGGCCGAGCTGCTGGAGCACTTCCGCTTCCTGCCAAGCTGGCGCATCGACGACGTGATGATCAGCTTTGCCGCACCTGGCGGCAGCGTCGGCCCGCACTTCGATAACTACGACGTGTTCCTGTTGCAGGCCCAAGGCAAGCGCAACTGGAAAATCGGCCAGATGTGCAACTCCGAGAGCCCGTTGCTGCAGCACGCCGACCTGCGCATCCTCGCCGAATTCGAGCAAAGTGAAGAATGGGTGCTGGAGCCCGGCGACATGCTCTACCTGCCGCCGCGCCTGGCGCACTTCGGCATCGCTGAAGATGACTGCATGACCTACTCGGTCGGCTTCCGCGCACCGAGCGCCGCTGAAGTATTGACCCACTTCACCGACTTCCTCAGCCAATACCTCACGGACGAAGAGCGTTACACCGACGCCGACGCCCAACCGGTCAGCGACCCGCACCAGATTCAAGGCGATGCACTTGACCGCCTGAAAGGCCTGCTGGCCGAGCACATGAGTGACGAGCGCATGCTGCTGACCTGGTTCGGCCAGTTCATGACCGAGCCGCGCTACCCGGAAATGGTGGCAGGCGAAGAGTTGGTCGAAGAAGACTTTATCAGCAGCCTGGAAGACGGCGCGATTTTGGTCCGCAACCCAAGCGCCCGCATGGCGTGGTCGGAAGTGGACGACGACGTGTTGCTGTTCGCCAGCGGCCAGAGCCGTTACCTGCCCGGCAAACTGCGCGAGCTGTTGAAACTGATTTGCTCGGCCGACGCCCTGCACAGCGAAAATCTCGGCACATGGCTCGCAGACGAAGACGGTCGCGACCTGCTGTGCGAATTGGTCAAGCAAGGAAGCCTGGGATTTGCCGATGAATAAGATTCACGTAAGTGTCGCGGACTGGCAAAAGGATATCGCTGAGATTCGGCGCATTCGTGAAGCGGTATTTATCGCTGAACAATCGGTTCCACCCGAGCTCGAGTGGGACGCAGACGACGCTGACGCCGTGCATTTTCTCGCGTTTGAAGGTGACTTTCCGATTGGCACCGCGCGCCTGCTGCCCAGCGGCGAAATCGGCCGCGTATCGGTGCTTAAGGACTGGCGCGGGCTGAAAGTCGGCGACAAGCTGATGGAAGCCGTGATTGGCATGGCCGAGCAACGTGGCCAGACCAAGCAGTTCCTCAGCGCGCAGGTGTATGCGGCGCCGTTTTATGAGCGACTGGGCTTCAAGATTGTCAGCGATGAATTCCTAGAAGTCGGAATTCCGCATGTCGATATGGTGCGCGAGGGCTAATTCGAGACCGAGTCGCCCTTATCGCAGGCAAGCCAGCTCCCACAGGGAAATGCATTCCAAATGTGGGAGCTGGCTTGCCTGCGATAGCGCCATCAGCAACACCCAAAAATGCCCTGCCATGCCAGGGCATTTTGCCGTCTACGATTCAACTTGCGACCCACCAGGCCGACAAACTGGCACTATCAAGCCTAAATGACTCGCAGAGATAACGGACATGTCCCTACGCACCCTGCTCACCGCCCTCCTCCTGACCGCCAGCGTCTCAGCAATGGCTGACACCGAAGTCGTCAACCTGAGCAATCGCAACAGCGCTGATTTACTGCCGGTGGCGCAGAATTTTATTGGCAAGGACGGCACCGTCAGCGCCTACGGCAACCAGCTGATTGTCAAAGCCGACCCTGGCAAGATCCAGGACCTGCGTGCATTGCTCGCCCAACTGGACACTCCCGCCAAGCGCCTGCTGATCACCGTCGACACCAACGAAAACAATCAGCAGAACACCGGCGACAGCCAGACGCGCATCATCAGCTACGGCACCGCCAGCCGCGACGGTGGCATCCAGCAGATCCAGGCCAGCGAAGGGGTGCCCGCACTGATCCAGGTGGGCCAAAGCGTGCCACTGACGACCACCCAGCCAGACGCCTATGGGCGCCCGCAAAACCAGACCCAGTATCGCAACGTGACCCAAGGCTTTTACGTCACTGCCAGCGTAACCGGCGAGACCGTACACCTGGCAATCAGTACCAACCGTGACCGCATGAGCCAGGAACGTCCCGATGTAGTGAACGTACAGAGTACCGACACAAGTGTCAGCGGGCGCCTGGGTGAATGGATCTCGCTGGCAGGCATCAATCGTGAGACTCAGGCCGACAAATCTTCTACAACCCGCAGCTACTCTACTCAGGGGCGTGATGACCTGACTTTGCGGGTCAAGGTCGACACCCTGAACTGAAGCACCAAAAACTGACTGGCAAGTCGTGTTAGACTAAAGATGTAGTGCTATAAAAAAAGCACTACAAAACGTTTGACGATCCAAAAAAGCATGGGCATGATGGCCTCGCTCCCGCTAATCAGGGGCCCTGGCAAGGGCCTTCGGATCGTCGCTCTAAGCTACCCATCTGAGCCGATTCGTGTCTGTACCGCCCACAAGGTGTGTTTGACGAGGTTGCGACTGGAACGAAGTTGTCCCGAGGGACGGAAGCTAACCAGGTAACCCGGCTACACACTGATGGATCGTACCAAGGCCCACGACGCCCGAAGACCGTTCGCAGTTCGCCCTTACCTGCTCAACTCCCCTCTCGCTACTCGTTCATCCCGTCGCCTTCCCCGCCGAACCTGACTTGACCGCCTAAGCTTCTGGTCAGCGAGCGCCACGCCTGTGCATTGAATGCAGGGCTGTAAAACGGATTTTTCCACACTGTTTTTCCACACGAAGACGCGACGAGGTTTTTCCCATGGCACTGACACGCGAACAGCAAATTGCAGCCCTTGAAAAAGACTGGGCTGAAAACCCACGCTGGAAAGGCGTGACCCGCGCTTATTCCGCTGCTGACGTCGTCCGCCTGCGTGGCTCGGTTCAACCTGAGCACACCTTTGCAAAACTCGGCGCCGAGAAGCTGTGGAACCTGGTAACCCAAGGTGCCAAGCCTTCCTTCCGTCCTGACAAAGATTTCGTCAACTGCATGGGCGCCCTGACCGGCGGCCAGGCAGTCCAGCAGGTGAAAGCCGGTATCCAGGCGATCTACCTGTCCGGCTGGCAAGTGGCAGCGGACAACAACTCCGCTGAATCCATGTACCCCGACCAGTCGCTGTACCCGGTGGACTCGGTGCCAACCGTGGTCAAGCGCATCAACAACTCGTTCCGTCGTGCCGACCAGATCCAGTGGAAAGCCGGTAAAGGCCCGGGCGACGAAGGCTACATCGACTACTTCGCACCGATCGTGGCGGATGCTGAAGCCGGTTTCGGCGGCGTGCTGAACGCCTACGAGCTGATGAAAAGCATGATCGAGGCTGGCGCCGCCGGCGTTCACTTCGAAGACCAACTGGCTTCGGTGAAGAAGTGCGGGCACATGGGCGGCAAGGTACTGGTGCCTACCCAGGAAGCCGTACAGAAGCTGACCGCTGCGCGCCTGGCAGCTGACGTGGCTGGCACCCCGACCATCATCCTGGCACGTACCGACGCCAACGCCGCTGACCTGCTGACTTCCGATTGCGACCCGTACGACAAGCCATTCGTAACCGGCGAGCGTACTCAGGAAGGCTTCTATAAAGTACGCGCCGGCCTCGACCAGGCCATCGCTCGCGGCCTGGCCTACGCGCCGTACGCCGACCTGATCTGGTGCGAAACCGCCAAGCCGGACCTGGACGAAGCGCGTCGCTTCGCCGAAGCGATCAAGAAGGAATACCCGGACCAACTGCTGTCCTACAACTGCTCGCCTTCTTTCAACTGGAAGAAGAACCTGGACGACGCGACCATCGCCAAATTCCAGCGCGAACTGTCCGCCATGGGCTACAAGCACCAGTTCATCACCCTGGCCGGCATTCACAACATGTGGCACAGCATGTTCAACCTGGCGCACGACTACGCCCGCAACGACATGACGGCCTACGTGAAGCTGCAAGAGCAGGAGTTCGCTGACGCCTCCAAAGGCTACACCTTTGTGGCGCACCAGCAGGAAGTGGGCACCGGCTACTTCGACGACATGACCACCGTGATCCAGGGCGGCAGCTCGTCCGTGACCGCGCTGACCGGTTCGACCGAAGAAGAACAGTTCCACTGATCAACTGAGTACACGGCCATTGCGGCATCACGGAAGACCTAACCGCAATGCCGCACAACAATCACGCCCCGACTGGTTCGGGGCGTTTTTTTTGGTCCAGGGAATAGCCCTCTGGCAGCACACGTATCAAATGTGGGAGCTGGCTTGCCTGCGATAGCGGTCAGTCAGCACCCTTTCAATGGCTGACACACCGCTATCGCGGGCAATCCCGGCTCCCACAGGAAATGGGCTGAACCTGTAGGTTTTGCGCAAAACATTGATCCAGAGCGGTATTTGCCTGGATAAAATCGGTTAAAAAATCCACGCCAGCAACTAGCGGCAATCTAGCAAGTAACAGCAACTTCCCCCGCTGCACCACACGCACCCACTTAAAACCCACCCAAACAATAGTCATTATCATTTAGCGCATGAAAACTTCTTTACAGCTTAAACAAAACATATTTGATAAAAAGCCCGCTAATGCCCGCCCCGCAAGGGCTGCAGCCCCACAAAGGTGCACTATGTGCTTATTCCATCGAATAATTTCGCTATCGGAATTTTACTTGCCCGGTGTTTAGCCATAAAATCACCGCGATTGATTGCAGTGCGACATATCGTCACTGCATCGTTACTTTTTCGAGCTCAGAGACCTTTGCTCTCTGTTAAGGATTTCCAGCATGACCGAAGCGACAGGACTCATGGCCCACAACTGGGGCTTTGCCATTTTCCTCCTCGGTGTTGTCGGCCTTTGTGCCTTCATGCTTGGTGTCTCCAGCCTCCTCGGGTCAAAAGCCTGGGGCCGCAGCAAAAACGAACCGTTCGAGTCCGGCATGCTACCTACAGGTGGCGCCCGCTTGCGGCTCTCAGCCAAATTCTATCTGGTCGCGATGCTGTTCGTGATCTTCGATATCGAAGCCCTCTTTCTCTTTGCCTGGTCTGTGTCCGTCCGCGAAAGCGGCTGGACCGGATTCGTCGAAGCCCTCGTTTTCATAGCAATTCTGTTGGCAGGCCTTGTCTACCTATTTCGAGTGGGCGCCCTTGACTGGGCTCCGGAAGCTCGTCGTAAGCGGCAAGCGAAGCTGAAACAATGAGGCTTTGGCGATGCAATACAATCTCACCAGGATCGACCCGGATGCTCCTAACGATCAGTACCCAATCGGCGAACGGGAAACCGTTTCCGATCCGTTAGAAGATCAAGTCCACAAAAACATCTACATGGGCAAGCTGGAAGACGTGCTGAGTGGCGCGGTCAACTGGGGACGTAAGAACTCCCTGTGGCCGTACAACTTCGGTCTGTCCTGCTGCTACGTGGAAATGACCACCGCCTTCACGGCGCCCCACGACATCGCGCGCTTTGGCGCCGAAGTTATCCGGGCATCACCGCGTCAGGCGGATTTCATGGTTATCGCCGGAACCTGCTTTATCAAGATGGCGCCGATCATTCAGCGTCTCTACGAGCAAATGCTCGAGCCAAAGTGGGTTATCTCCATGGGTTCGTGCGCCAACTCCGGTGGCATGTACGACATCTACTCCGTCGTTCAAGGGGTGGACAAGTTCCTGCCCGTGGACGTCTACGTGCCTGGCTGCCCGCCCCGACCTGAAGCATTTCTGCAAGGCTTGATGCTGTTGCAGGAATCGATTGGCAAGGAGCGTCGTCCACTTTCCTGGGTTGTCGGCGATCAAGGCGTTTACCGCGCCGAGATGCCTTCGCAAAAGGAACAGCGCCGCGAACAGCGAATCGCAGTCACCAACCTGCGCAGCCCCGACGAAGTCTGATCCAGCACCGCTTCTTTTATAGAACGAAAACCTGGCTTCATTCTTTACGTTGACCGAAAGCGATAAAAAACCATGACTACAGGCAGTGCTCTGTACATCCCGCCTTATAAGGCAGACGACCAGGATGTGGTCGTCGAACTCAATAACCGTTTTGGCCCTGACGCCTTCACCGCCCAGGCCACACGTACCGGTATGCCGGTGCTGTGGGTGGCGCGTGCCAAGCTCGTCGAAGTCCTGACGTTCCTGCGCAACCTGCCAAAGCCGTACGTCATGCTTTATGACCTGCATGGCGTGGACGAGCGGCTGCGCACCAAGCGCCAGGGGCTGCCGAGCGGCGCCGATTTCACCGTGTTCTATCACCTGCTGTCGATCGAACGTAACAGCGACGTGATGATCAAGGTCGCGCTGTCCGAGAGCGACCTGAGCGTGCCGACCGTGACCGGTATCTGGCCGAACGCCAGCTGGTACGAGCGTGAAGTCTGGGACATGTTCGGTATCGACTTCCCCGGCCACCCGCACCTGACGCGCATCATGATGCCGCCAACCTGGGAAGGTCACCCGCTGCGCAAGGACTACCCTGCGCGCGCCACCGAATTCGATCCGTTCAGCCTGACGCTCGCCAAGCAACAGCTTGAAGAAGAGGCTGCACGCTTCCGTCCGGAAGACTGGGGCATGAAGCGCTCCGGCACCAACGAGGACTACATGTTCCTCAACCTGGGCCCGAACCACCCTTCGGCTCACGGTGCCTTCCGCATCATCCTGCAACTGGACGGCGAAGAAATCGTCGACTGCGTGCCTGACGTCGGCTACCACCACCGTGGTGCCGAGAAGATGGCCGAGCGCCAGTCCTGGCACAGTTTCATCCCGTACACCGACCGTATCGACTACCTCGGCGGCGTGATGAACAACCTGCCGTACGTGCTCTCGGTCGAGAAGCTGGCCGGTATCAAGGTACCGGACCGCGTCGACACCATCCGCATCATGATGGCCGAGTTCTTCCGGATCACCAGCCACCTGCTGTTCCTGGGGACTTACATCCAGGACGTCGGTGCCATGACCCCGGTGTTCTTCACGTTCACCGACCGTCAGCGCGCCTACAAGGTCATCGAAGCCATCACCGGTTTCCGTCTGCACCCGGCCTGGTACCGCATCGGCGGTGTCGCGCACGACCTGCCAAATGGCTGGGAACGCCTGGTAAAAGAGTTCATCGACTGGATGCCCAAGCGTCTGGACGAATACCAGAAAGCCGCCCTGGACAACAGCATCCTCAAGGGCCGGACCATCGGCGTCGCGGCGTACAACACCAAAGAAGCCCTGGAATGGGGCGTCACCGGTGCTGGCCTGCGTTCCACCGGTTGCGATTTCGACCTGCGTAAAGCGCGCCCGTACTCCGGCTACGAGAACTTCGAATTCGAAGTGCCGTTGGCGGCCAATGGCGATGCCTACGACCGTTGCATCGTGCGCGTCGAAGAAATGCGCCAGAGCCTGAAGATCATTGAGCAGTGCATGCGCAACATGCCGGCCGGCCCGTACAAGGCGGATCACCCGCTGACCACGCCGCCGCCGAAAGAGCGCACGCTGCAACACATCGAAACCCTGATCACGCACTTCCTGCAGGTTTCGTGGGGCCCGGTCATGCCGGCCAACGAATCCTTCCAGATGATTGAAGCGACCAAGGGTATCAACAGTTATTACCTGACGAGCGATGGCGGCACCATGAGCTACCGCACCCGGATTCGTACTCCAAGCTTCCCGCACCTGCAGCAGATCCCTTCGGTGATCAAAGGTGAAATGGTCGCGGACTTGATTGCGTACCTGGGTAGTATCGATTTCGTTATGGCCGACGTGGACCGCTAAGCATGAATAGCACGCTTATCCAGACAGACCGTTTCACCTTGAGTGAAACCGAGCGCTCGGCCATCGAGCACGAGCTGCATCACTACGAAGACCCGCGTGCGGCGTCTATCGAAGCCTTGAAGATCGTCCAGAAGGAACGTGGCTGGGTGCCGGACGGCGCCCTCTACGCCATCGGCGAGATCCTCGGCATCCCTGCCAGCGACGTTGAAGGCGTGGCCACGTTCTACAGCCAGATCTTCCGCCAGCCGGTAGGTCGCCACATCATTCGCGTGTGCGACAGCATGGTCTGCTACATCGGTGGCCACGAGTCCGTGGTCAGTGAGATTCAGAACAAGCTGGGCATCGGCCTGGGTCAGACCACGCCGGACGGCCGCTTTACGCTGCTGCCGGTGTGCTGCCTGGGTAACTGCGACAAGGCGCCGGCGTTGATGATCGACGACGACACATTCGGTGACGTGCAGCCTGCTGGCGTCACCCAATTGCTCGAGGGCTACCCATGACCCTGACTTCTTTCGGCCCGGCCAACCTGATCAAGCGTTCGGCCGAGACTCACCCGCTGACGTGGCGCCTGCGTGACGACGGCGAGGCGGTATGGCTCGACGAGTACCAGGCCAAGAACGGTTACGCGGCTGCGCGCAAAGCCTTCGCCGACATGGCCCAGGACGATATCGTCCAGACCGTGAAAGACGCCGGCCTTAAAGGTCGCGGCGGTGCAGGCTTCCCCACGGGTGTTAAGTGGGGCCTGATGCCCAAAGACGAATCCATCAACATCCGCTACCTGCTGTGCAACGCGGATGAAATGGAGCCGAACACCTGGAAAGACCGCATGCTGATGGAGCAACTGCCCCATCTGCTGATCGAAGGCATGCTGATCAGTGCCCGCGCGCTGAAAACCTACCGTGGCTACATCTTCCTGCGTGGCGAATACACCACCGCCGCCAAGCACCTCACCCGTGCCGTGGAAGAAGCCAAGGCAGCCGGCCTGCTGGGCAAGAACATCCTCGGTTCGGGCTTTGACTTCGAACTGTTCGTGCACACCGGCGCCGGGCGTTACATCTGCGGTGAAGAAACCGCACTGATCAACTCTCTCGAAGGCCGCCGCGCCAACCCGCGCTCCAAGCCGCCCTTCCCTGCCGCCGTGGGCGTGTGGGGCAAGCCGACGTGCGTGAACAACGTCGAGACCCTGTGCAACGTGCCGGCAATCATCGGCGACGGCGTGGAGTGGTACAAATCGTTGGCCCGCGAAGGCAGCGAAGACATGGGCACCAAGCTCATGGGCTTCTCCGGCAAGGTCAAGAACCCTGGCCTGTGGGAACTGCCATTTGGCGTAACTGCACGCGAGCTGTTCGAGGACTACGCCGGCGGCATGCGCGATGGCTACACCCTCAAGGCCTGGCAGCCAGGCGGCGCTGGCACCGGCTTCCTGCTGCCCGAGCACCTCGACGCGCAAATGTATGCCGGCGGCATCGGCAAGGTCGGCACCCGTATGGGTACTGGCTTGGCGATGGCCGTGGACAACACCGTGAACATGGTGTCGTTGCTGCGCAACATGGAGCAGTTCTTCTCCCGCGAATCCTGCGGTTTCTGCACCCCGTGCCGTGACGGTTTGCCATGGAGCGTGAAGCTCTTGATGGCGATCGAGAAAGGCGAAGGCCAGCCAGGCGACATCGAGACCCTGCTGGGTCTTGTCGGTTTCCTCGGCCCAGGCAAGACCTTCTGTGCGCACGCACCGGGCGCCGTGGAGCCATTGGGCAGCGCAATCAAATACTTCCGCTCGGAGTTCGAAGCCGGCATCGCGCCTACCAGCGCCGCCGTCCCGCCTCTGGCGAGGCCGATCGTAGTCGGCGCGTAACGCTTAACCAGGCGAAGGGTCCGTGCCCTTCAACTGCTCATGTGCTGACGCCTTTATGGCTGTGTAGATGCACATGAATAACAAGATTCCATTAGCCACGCCCGCTGACAACGGGCCAACGAAGAACTTTGAACCATGGCCACTATCCACGTAGACGGCAAAGCGCTCGAAGTCGATGGGGCAGACAACCTGTTACAGGCATGTCTCTCACTAGGCCTCGACATCCCTTATTTCTGCTGGCACCCAGCCCTTGGTAGCGTCGGTGCCTGTCGCCAGTGTGCGGTCAAGCAGTACACCGACGAGAACGACACCCGTGGTCGTATCGTCATGTCCTGCATGACACCCGCCACCGACAACACCTGGATCTCCATCGAAGATGAAGAATCCAAGGCGTTCCGCGCCAGCGTTGTCGAATGGCTGATGACCAACCACCCCCACGACTGCCCGGTCTGTGAGGAAGGCGGTCACTGCCACCTGCAAGACATGACGGTGATGACCGGCCACAACGAGCGCCGTTATCGCTTCACCAAGCGTACCCACCAGAACCAGGACCTCGGCCCGTTCATTTCCCACGAAATGAACCGCTGCATCGCCTGCTACCGTTGCGTGCGTTTCTATAAAGACTACGCCGGCGGCACCGACCTGGGCGTATTTGGCGCCCACGACAACGTGTACTTCGGTCGCGTTGAAGACGGCGTGCTCGAAAGCGAGTTCTCCGGCAACCTCACCGAGGTCTGCCCGACCGGTGTGTTCACCGACAAGACGCACTCCGAGCGCTACAACCGTAAGTGGGACATGCAGTTCGCGCCGAGCATCTGCCATGGCTGCTCCAGCGGTTGCAATATTTCCCCGGGCGAGCGCTACGGCGAATTGCGTCGGATCGAAAACCGCTTCAACGGTTCGGTCAACCAGTACTTCCTGTGCGACCGTGGCCGTTTCGGCTATGGCTACGTCAACCGCGAAGACCGCCCACGCCAGCCGCTGTTGGCAGGTGGCGCCAAGCTGAACACCGACGAAGCACTGGATAAAGCCGCCGATCTGTTGCGCGGCCGCAATATCGTTGGTATCGGTTCGCCACGCGCCAGCCTCGAAAGCAACTTCGCGTTGCGCGAACTGGTCGGCGCCGAGCACTTCTACTCCGGTATCGAAGCCGCTGAGCTGGAGCGCATTCGCCTGGTCCTGCAGGTGCTGAACGACAGCCCGCTGCCGGTACCGAACATGCGCGACATCGAAGACCACGACGCGATCTTTGTCCTCGGTGAAGACCTGACCCAGACCGCCGCGCGTATCGCGTTGTCCCTGCGCCAGTCGGTCAAAGGCAAAGCCGAAGACATGGCCGAGGCTATGCGCGTACAGCCCTGGCTCGACGCCGCCGTGAAAAACATCGGCCAGCACGCGCTGAACCCGCTGTTTATCGCAAGCCTGGCTGAGACCAAGCTCGACGACATCGCCGAAGAGTGCGTCCACGCAGCGCCTGACGACCTGGCGCGCATCGGTTTCGCCGTGGCCCACGCCCTGGACGCCAGCGCACCTGCCGTCGAAGGCCTGGACACTGAAGCCGTTGAACTGGCCCAGCGCATCGCCGACGCCCTGCTGGCGGCCAAGCGCCCGCTGATCATTGCTGGCACCTCGTTGGGTTCCAAAGCGCTGATCGAAGCGGCTGCCAACATCGCTAAAGCCCTGAAGCTGCGCGACAAGAACGGTTCCATCAGCCTGGTCGTGCCGGAAGCCAACAGCCTTGGCCTGGCCATGCTCGGTGGCGAGTCACTGGACGCCGCGCTGCAAGCCGTCACTGACGGCAAAGCCGACGCCATCGTGGTACTGGAAAACGACCTGTACACCCGCACGGATTCGGCCAAGGTCGACGCCGCGCTGGACGCCGCCAAAGTGCTGATCGTTGCCGACCACCAGAAGACCGCGACCAGCGAGCGTGCCGACCTGGTGCTGCCAGCCGCCACCTTCGCCGAAGGCGACGGTACCCTGGTCAGCCAGGAAGGCCGCGCCCAGCGCTTCTTCCAGGTGTTCGATCCGAAGTACATGGACGCCAGCATCCTGGTTCACGAAGGCTGGCGCTGGCTGCATGCCCTGCGCTCGACCCTGCTGAACCAGCCGCTCGACTGGACCCAGCTCGACCACGTCACCGCAGCCGCCGCCGCAAGTGCCCCGCAACTGGCGCGCATTGTCGACGCTGCACCGTCCGCCGCGTTCCGCATCAAGGGCATGAAACTGGCCCGTGAACCGCTGCGTTACTCCGGCCGTACCGCCATGCGTGCTGATATCAGCGTGCACGAACCGCGTACGCCGCAGGACAACGACACCGCGTTCGCCTTCTCCATGGAAGGTTACTCGGGTTCGGTCGAGCCGCGTCAACAGGTGCCATTTGCCTGGTCGCCGGGCTGGAACTCGCCGCAGGCCTGGAACAAGTTCCAGGACGAAGTCGGTGGTCATATCCGCGCTGGCGACCCGGGCACCCGCCTGATCGAAAGCACCGGTGATTCGCTGAACTGGTTCGCCGCCGTACCGCGCCCGTTCAACCCGGCCCAGGGCACCTGGCAGGTTGTGCCGTTCTTCCACCTGTTCGGCAGCGAAGAAACCTCTTCCAAAGCCGCGCCGGTACAAGAGCGCATTCCGGCCGCCTACGTGTCCGTAGCCAAGTCCGAAGCCGACCGCCTGGGCGTCAACGACGGTGCCCTGCTCAGCTTGAACGTCGGTGGCAAGACCCTGCGTCTGCCGCTGCGCATCAACGACGAGTTGGGTGCCGGCCTGGTTGCACTGCCGAAAGGCCTCGCCGGTATCCCGCCTGCGATCTTTGGCCAAACCGTTGACGGTCTGCAGGAGGCAGCGCAATGACCTGGTTCACCCCTGAAGTGATCGACGTGATCATCTCGGTCGTCAAGGCCATCGTGATCCTGTTGGCCGTGGTCGTCGCGGGCGCCCTGCTCAGCTTCGTCGAACGTCGCCTGCTGGGCTGGTGGCAGGACCGTTACGGTCCGAACCGCGTTGGCCCGTTCGGTATGTTCCAAATCGCTGCCGACATGCTGAAAATGTTCTTCAAGGAAGACTGGACCCCGCCGTTTGCCGACAAGGTGATCTTCACCCTGGCACCGGTCGTGGCCATGAGCGCCTTGCTGATTGCCTTCGCCGTCATCCCGATCACCCCGACCTGGGGCGTGGCGGACCTGAACATCGGCTTGCTGTTCTTCTTCGCCATGGCCGGTCTGTCGGTCTACGCGGTGCTGTTCGCGGGTTGGTCGAGTAACAACAAGTTCGCCCTGCTGGGCAGCTTGCGGGCTTCGGCCCAGACCGTGTCCTACGAAGTGTTCATGGGCCTCGCGCTGATGGGCATCGTGGTGCAGGTCGGCTCGTTCAACATGCGCGACATCGTCGAGTACCAGGCGCAGAACCTGTGGTTCATCATTCCGCAGTTCTTCGGCTTCTGCACCTTCTTCATCGCTGGCGTCGCCGTGACTCACCGTCACCCGTTCGACCAGCCGGAAGCGGAACAGGAACTGGCCGACGGTTACCACATTGAATACGCCGGCATGAAATGGGGCATGTTCTTCGTTGGCGAATACATCGGCATCATCTTGATCTCGGCCCTGCTGGTCACGCTGTTCTTCGGCGGCTGGCACGGTCCGTTCAACATCCTGCCGCAACTGGCGTTCTTCTGGTTTTTCTTGAAGACGGCGTTCTTCATCATGCTGTTCATCCTGCTGCGCGCTTCTATCCCGCGCCCACGCTATGACCAGGTGATGGATTTCAGCTGGAGATTCTGCCTGCCGCTGACCCTGATCAATTTGCTGGTGACGGCTGCTGTTGTGTTGTTGAACACGCCAGCCGGCGCGGTTCAGTGAGGATTTGACCCATGTTCAAATATATTGGCGACATCGTTAAGGGTACTGGTACCCAGTTGCGAAGCCTGGTGATGGTGTTCGGTCACGGCTTCCGCAAACGCGACACCCTGCAATACCCGGAAGAAGCGGTGTACCTGCCGCCGCGCTATCGCGGCCGTATCGTGCTGACCCGCGACCCCGATGGCGAAGAGCGTTGTGTAGCCTGCAACCTGTGCGCCGTGGCGTGCCCGGTGGGTTGCATCTCCCTGCAGAAAGCTGAAACCGAAGACGGTCGCTGGTACCCGGACTTCTTCCGCATCAACTTCTCGCGCTGCATTTTCTGCGGCCTCTGCGAGGAAGCTTGCCCGACCACCGCGATCCAGCTGACACCGGATTTCGAGATGGCCGAGTTCAAACGTCAGGACCTGGTGTACGAGAAAGAAGATCTGTTGATCTCTGGTCCCGGTAAAAACCCTGATTACAACTTCTATCGTGTTGCAGGTATGGCCGTTGCCGGTAAGCCGAAAGGCGCCGCACAAAACGAAGCCGAGCCGATCAACGTGAAGAGCTTGCTGCCTTAAGGAAGAAAGATGGAATTCGCTTTCTATTTCGCATCGGGTATTGCAGTGGTGTCCACGCTTCGCGTGATCACCAACACCAACCCCGTGCACGCCCTGCTCTACCTGATCATTTCGCTGATCGCCGTGGCCATGACCTTCTTCAGCCTCGGCGCACCGTTCGCCGGTGTCCTGGAAGTGATTGCCTACGCTGGCGCCATCATGGTGCTGTTCGTGTTTGTGGTGATGATGCTCAACCTGGGGCCGGCTTCGGTCGCCCAGGAACGTGTCTGGCTCAAACCCGGCATCTGGCTTGGCCCGGTTGTCCTGGCAGCCCTGCTGCTGGGTGAACTGCTGTATGTGCTGTTCGCTCACCAGAGCGGCCAGGCCATCGGCCACACCACCGTAGACGCGAAGGCCGTGGGCATCAGCCTGTTCGGCCCGTACCTGCTGGTGGTTGAACTGGCTTCGATGCTGCTGCTCGCGGCAGCCATCACCGCCTTCCACTTGGGCCGCAACGAAGCCAAGGAGCAATGACGATGCCTGCTATCCCTTTGGAGCATGGTCTGGCGGTCGCCGGCATCCTGTTCTGCCTTGGCCTGGTCGGCCTGATGGTCCGCCGTAACATTCTGTTCGTGTTGATGAGCCTGGAAATCATGATGAACGCCGCAGCACTGGCGTTCATCGTTGCGGGTGCACGTTGGGGCCAGCCGGATGGACAAGTCATGTTCATCCTGGTGATCAGCCTGGCAGCCGCCGAGGCCAGTATTGGCCTGGCGATCCTGCTGCAACTGTATCGTCGCTTCCACACGCTTGATATCGACGCTGCCAGTGAGATGCGCGGATGAACATGATCTTTCTGACTTTCGTATTTCCCCTGATCGGTTTCCTGCTGCTGTCGTTCTCCCGTGGACGCTGGTCGGAAAACCTTTCTGCCCTGGTGGGTGTGGGTTCCATCGGCCTGTCGGCGATTGTCGCCGCCTACGTCATCTGGCAGTTCAACGTGGCGCCGCCGGAAGGCGGCCACTACACCCTGGTGCTGTGGCAGTGGATGTCGGTGGAGGGCTTCAAGCCCAACTTCGCCCTCTACGTCGACGGCCTGTCGATCACCATGCTCGGCGTGGTCGTGGGTGTAGGCTTCCTGATCCACCTGTTCGCGTCCTGGTACATGCGCGGTGAAGCCGGTTACTCGCGCTTCTTCGCCTACACCAACCTGTTTATCGCCAGCATGCTGTTCCTGGTGCTGGGTGATAACCTGTTGTTCCTGTACTTCGGCTGGGAAGGCGTGGGCCTGTGCTCGTACCTGTTGATCGGTTTCTACTACAGCAACCGCAACAACGGTAACGCAGCACTCAAGGCCTTTATCGTCACCCGCATCGGCGACGTGTTCATGGCTATCGGCCTGTTCATCCTGTTCCAACAAGTGGGCACGCTGAACATCCAGGAACTGCTGGTGCTGGCACCGCAGAAGTTCCAGGTCGGTGACTTCTGGATCACCCTGGCGACCCTGATGCTGCTGGGTGGCGCTGTCGGTAAATCCGCACAGTTGCCGCTGCAAACCTGGCTGGCGGATGCGATGGCCGGTCCGACTCCGGTTTCGGCACTGATCCACGCCGCCACCATGGTGACCGCCGGTGTCTACCTGATCGCCCGTACCCACGGCCTGTTCACCCTGGCACCGGAAATCCTGCACCTGGTGGGCCTGGTTGGCGGCGTGACCCTGGTACTGGCCGGCTTCGCCGCGCTGGTGCAGACCGACATCAAGCGTATCCTCGCCTACTCGACCATGAGCCAGATCGGCTACATGTTCCTGGCCCTCGGCGTCGGCGCTTGGGACGCGGCGATCTTCCACCTGATGACCCACGCCTTCTTCAAGGCCCTGCTGTTCCTTGCTTCGGGTGCAGTCATCGTTGCCTGCCACCACGAGCAGAACATCTTCAAGATGGGCGGCCTGTGGAAGAAACTGCCGTTGGCCTACGCCAGCTTCATCGTCGGGGGTGCCGCGCTGGCCGCCCTGCCGTTGGTGACCGCCGGTTTCTACTCCAAAGACGAAATCCTCTGGGAAGCCTTTGCCAGCGGTAACCAGAACCTGCTGTACGCAGGCCTGGTGGGTGCGTTCATGACCTCGCTGTACACCTTCCGCCTGATCTTCATCACCTTCCACGGTGAAGCCAAGACCGAAGCACACGCAGGCCACGGCATCTCCCACTGGCTGCCACTGTCGGTGCTGATCATCCTGTCGACCTTCATCGGCGCCATGATCACCCCGCCACTGGCCGGTGTATTGCCTGAAAGCGCTGGCCATGCCGGCGGCGCTGCCAAGCACAGCCTGGAGATCGCCTCCGGCGCCATCGCCATCGCCGGTATCCTGCTGGCGGCCCTGCTGTTCCTCGGCAAGCGTCGCTTCGTCACCGCCGTCGCCAACAGTGGCATCGGCCGCTTCCTTTCGGCCTGGTGGTTCGCCGCCTGGGGCTTCGACTGGATCTACGACAAACTGTTCGTCAAGCCTTACCTTGCGATCAGCCATGTACTGCGCAGAGACCCGCTCGATCAGACCATCGGTTTGATCCCGCGTGCCGCCAAGGCCGGTCACACCGCCCTGAGCCGCAGCGAGACTGGCCAATTGCGTTGGTATGCAGCTTCCATGGCCGTGGGTGCCGTGCTGGTGATCGGCGCCATCGTGGTGGTGGCGGTATGACTATGAACTTTGCGAACTTGCGAAAGGAAACGAGCCCGTCATGATTCTGCCCTGGCTAATCCTGATCCCCTTTATCGGCGGCCTGCTCTGCTGGATGGGTGAACGCTTCGGCGCCACCCTCCCCCGCTGGATTGCGTTGCTGACCATGTCCCTGGAACTCGCGCTCGGCCTCTGGCTGTGGGCCCATGGCGACTATTCATTTGCTCCGGCACCGGGTGCCGATCCCACCTTCGCGCTTGAGTTCAAGCACGTGTGGATCCAGCGCTTCGGCATCAACGTGCACCTGGCCCTCGACGGCCTGTCGCTGTTGATGATCCTGCTGACCGGCCTGCTGGGTATCCTCTCGGTACTCTGCTCCTGGAAAGAAATTCAGCGTCACGTGGGCTTCTTCCACCTGAACCTGATGTGGATCCTGGGCGGCGTTGTCGGCGTGTTCCTCGCCCTCGACCTGTTCATGTTCTTCTTCTTCTGGGAAATGATGCTGGTGCCGATGTACTTCCTCATCGCGCTCTGGGGTCACAGTTCTTCGGATGGCAAGAAAACCCGGATCTACGCGGCGACCAAGTTCTTCATCTTCACCCAGGCTTCCGGCCTGATCATGTTGGTGGCGATCCTGGGTCTGGTACTGGTCAACTTCAACAGCACGGGCGTGATCACGTTCAACTACGCCGACCTGTTGAAAACCAAGATGTCCCTGACCACCGAGTACATCCTGATGCTGGGCTTCTTCATCGCGTTCGCGGTGAAGCTGCCGGTGGTGCCGTTCCACTCCTGGCTGCCTGATGCTCACGCCCAGGCGCCGACCGCAGGTTCTGTGGACCTGGCCGGTATCCTGCTGAAAACTGCGGCCTACGGCCTGCTGCGTTTCGCCCTGCCGCTGTTCCCGAATGCCTCGGCCGAGTTTGCGCCGATCGCCATGACCCTGGGTCTGATCGGGATCTTCTACGGCGCGTTCCTGGCCTTCGCCCAAACCGACATCAAGCGTCTGATCGCCTTCTCGTCCGTTTCCCACATGGGTTTCGTACTGATCGGCATCTACTCCGGCAGCCAGCTGGCGTTGCAAGGCGCAGTGATCCAGATGTTGGCCCACGGTGTTTCGGCCGCCGCGCTGTTTATCCTCAGTGGCCAGTTGTACGAGCGTCTGCACACCCGCGACATGCGTGAAATGGGTGGCGTGTGGTCGCGTATCGCTTACCTGCCGGCGATCAGCCTGTTCTTCGCCGCCGCATCGCTGGGCTTGCCGGGCACCGGCAACTTCATCGGCGAGTTCCTGATCCTGATGGGTTCGTTCGTGCACACACCGTGGATCAGCGCCATTGCTACTTCCGGCCTGGTGTTCGGTTCGGTTTACTCGCTGATCATGATCCACCGCGCCTATTTCGGCCCGGCCAAGTCCGACACCGTCCTGCAAGGGATGGATGCTCGCGAACTGATCATGGTGCTCGGCCTTGCGGTGCTGCTGATCTACATCGGCGTGTACCCGCAACCGTTCCTGGACACTTCTGCCGCGACGATGCATGGCGTGCAGCAGTGGTTCAGCACCGCCTTCACTCAACTCGCTTCGGCACGGTAAGAGCGCTATGGAATTCACGATCCAACACTTTATCGCGCTTGCGCCGCTGCTGATCACCAGCCTCACCATTGTGGTGGTGATGCTGGCGATCGCCTGGCGCCGCAATCACTCGCAAACGTTCCTGCTGTCCTGCGCCGGTTTGAACCTGGCCCTGCTGTCGATCATCCCGGCCCTTAAAGTCGCGCCACTGGCCGTGACCCCGCTGATGATGATCGATGACTTCGCGCTGCTGTATATCGCGTTGATCCTCGTAGCTACCCTGGCCTGCGTGACCCTCGCGCATGCCTACCTCGGCGAAGGCGGCACCGGCTACCCGGGCAACAAGGAAGAGCTGTACCTGCTGATCCTGCTGGCTGCGGCCGGTGGCATCGTGCTGGTCAGCGCGCAGCACCTGGCGGGCTTGTTCATCGGCCTGGAACTGCTGTCGATCCCGACTTACGGCCTGGTGGCCTACGCCTTCTTCAACAAGCGCTCCCTGGAAGCCGGCATCAAGTACATGGTGCTGTCGGCCGCCGGTTCCGCGTTCCTGTTGTTCGGTATGGCCCTGCTCTACGCAGAAGCCGGCAGCCTGAGCTTCACCGGTATCGGCCACGCCCTGGCGACTACCAGCATGCCTGCGCCAATCGCCCAGTTGGGCCTGGCCATGATGTTGATCGGCCTGGCGTTCAAGCTGTCCCTGGTGCCATTCCACCTGTGGACCCCGGACGTGTACGAAGGCGCCCCGGCGCCAGTGGCTGCGTTCCTGGCCACGGCGTCGAAGGTTGCAGTGTTTGCGGTGATGGTGCGTCTGTTCCAGATCTCCCCTGCCGCCAACACCGGTGTGCTGAGCAACGTGCTGACCGTGATCGCGATTGCGTCGATCCTGTTCGGTAACCTGCTGGCCCTGACCCAGAACAACCTCAAGCGTCTGCTCGGTTACTCCTCCATCGCCCACTTCGGCTACCTGCTGATCGCCCTGGTGGCGAGCAAAGGCCTGGCCGTGGAAGCGATTGGCGTGTACCTGGTCACCTACGTCATCACCAGCCTCGGCGCATTCGGCGTCATCACGCTGATGTCCTCGCCGTACAAAGGCCGTGACGCCGACGCCCTGTACGAATACCGCGGCCTGTTCTGGCGCCGTCCGTACCTGACCGCCGTACTCACCGTGATGATGCTGTCCCTGGCCGGCATCCCGCTGACCGCGGGCTTTATCGGCAAGTTCTACATCGTCGCTACCGGCGTTGAAGCGCACGAGTGGTGGTTGGTTGCCTCCCTGGTACTGGGCAGCGCCATCGGCGTGTTCTACTACCTGCGCGTGATGGTCACCCTGTACCTGATCGAGCCAAACCTGCGCCGTGTGGACGCCGAGCTGCACTGGGAACAGAAAGCCGGTGGCGTGATGCTGCTGGCAATCGCCCTGCTCGCGTTCTTCCTGGGTGTGTACCCACAACCGTTGCTCACCCTGGTGCAGCACGCGGTGCTGGGCGTTTGATCGCCTAGCGGGACGTTAGTCAACAAAACGGCGCCTTCGGGCGCCGTTTTGCATTCTGCAACACCGTATTGAGTCAGCGAGCCGGTGGCGCTGATCGAGCGCAAATCAGCTCGCAGAGCACGCCGATTGCGTTGCTGCCAGCCGGGCCAGCGGTGAGCAACTATCCTGTGTTTCAACCTGCTGGGGGACGGTTGACGTGACACCCCGGACCGCAACAACTGACCACTGCCGAAAGAGGGCCATGCATGTTTGATGATCTGGATTACAGCCAACCCTACGGGTCCGCGCGCTCGCCTGTGATGGGCAACAACATGGTCGCCTGTTCCCAGCCCCTGGCCGCTCAGGCGGGCCTGGAGATGCTGCGCAAAGGCGGCAATGCCATCGACGCAGCCATCGCCGCCGCCATGCTGCTGACCGTGGTTGAACCCACCGGTTGCGGCATTGGCAGCGACGCGTTCGCCATCGTCTGGGACGGGCAACAGCTGCAGGGCCTGAACGCCTCCGGCCGCTCGCCGGCAGGCTGGACACCCGAGCATTTCGCTGGCCACGCCGAAATGCCGCAGCGCGGCTGGGGCTCGGTGACCGTACCGGGTGCGGTGTCAGCCTGGGTCGCGTTGTCCGAACGCTACGGTAAATTGCCCTTTGCCACCCTGGCCGAACCGGCGATTGCCTATGCGCAGGACGGTTATCAGGTCACACCCATCATCAGCGAATTGTGGCGCCTGGGTGCCGAGCAACTGAAGGACCAGCCGGGTTTTGCCGAGTGCTTTTTACCCGGCGGCAAAGTACCTGCAGCTGGTGAGAAAGTCCGGCTCAAGGATCATGCAAACACCCTGAAGAGCATCGCCGACACCCAGGGCGAATCGTTTTACCGTGGCGAACTGGCCCACGCCATCATTGCCCATGCCCGCGCCAATGGCAGTGTCATGAGCCTGGAGGATCTGGCGACTCACCGCGTCGAATGGGTTGAAACCCTGTCGGTGCCTTACGCCGGCGCAGTGGTGCATGAATTGCCGCCCAACGGACAAGGCATCGCCACCTTGGCGGGGCTGACCCTGCTCGACGCGCTGGGTGTCGGCAAGCATCCGGTGGACAGCGTCGAGACGCTGCACCCGGTATTGGAGGCAATGAAATTGGCGTTGGCCGACCTCCAGCATTACGTCACCGACAGCGAGCATATGCAGGTCAAGCCTGCGCAATTACTCGACCCGACCTATTTGGCGGAACGTGCATCGCGAGTCAGCGAACACGCCGCCAACCCCGGCCACGGCTCACCCAAAGCGGGCGGTACGGTGTGTTTATCGACGGCAGACGAAAACGGCATGATGGTGTCGTTCATACAGTCCAACTACATGGGGTTCGGCTCGGGCGTTGTGGTGCCAGGCACCGGTATCAGCCTGCAAAACCGCGGCGCAGCCTTCACCCTTGAGCCGGGCCATGTGAATGCCGTTGCACCGGGCAAGCGGCCGTTTCACACAATCATCCCTGGCTTCGTCATGAATGCCGATGGCACGCCGCTGATGGCGTTTGGCTTGATGGGTGGGCCGATGCAGGCACAAGGGCACTTGCAAATGATGCTGCGCATCCTGCGCTACAAACAGAACCCGCAAGCCGCCGCCAATGCACCCCGCTGGAGGATCGAAGCCGGCCTGCAGGTATCCGTGGAGCGTGAGTTCGATCAACTGCTGGCGCAGGCCCTGCGTGCCAAAGGCCAGCTCATCGACTTCGAAGACCCCAGCGGCGTGTTCGCATTTGGCGGCGCTCAGATCATCCAGCGCACCCGGCATGGCTATGTGGGGGGCACCGATCCGCGCAAAGATGGATTGATTGCGGCGTATTAGATCGCTTCACTGCTGTGCATACCTGAGCGCTGTCAAAAAACAGCGCTCAGGTCACTGGGTTGTGTGCATCGACCTGGAGGTAAAACGGTTCAGCGAAGGTTCTATCTCAAGACGCCTGTGAGTTTGCGAGCACCAAGCCATCAAGCGTCTCGCGAAGCTGCGGATGGGCCGGCAGGCGAATGCCGAAGGTTTCATGCAGCAATGTCATCAGCTCCTCGGCACTCTCGATGGCGCGCTTCTCGCTCGGCTGGTCGAGACTGTGAAGCGCATAGTTGGCATTGTTCAACGTATGCCGTTTGCCCGGTGCCAGGCGCGCGGCCTTCAACTGCCCGACAAAGACTGACGCCGGGTGCGTCGACACGTACCAGTTGCCGATGAGGTAGTCCATGTCCGCCTGCACTTGCAGGTCGAACACATACAAACCACGCCACTCCTCGCCCACTTGGGTCCACAGGGTGTAGTCGGCGCCGTTGAACGTCAGGCGATAAGGTTCATGAGCAGTGGCCTGGACCGCTTCAGTGTCCAACTGCAACGGGCTGCTCGGCACCATGCCGCCAAAGCCCACATCGGTCACGTAACGCACGCCATCCAGTGTCACCAGGCTCAGGCGATGGGTACGCCCGGTGCGCGCCTCAGGCGGCCCGCCCATCACCACCCAGCCGGTCAGGCCTCGCGCGTCAAAGCCCAAGTCCTGCAGCAGCGCCAGAAACAGGTGGTTCAGCTCGAAGCAATACCCGCCGCGACCCTCCAGCAGCACTTTTTGCTCGATACTGGGCAAATCAATCGGCACCGGGGAGCGCAGCAACGTCGACAGGCTCTCGAACGCGAAGGTACACACATGGCGCAATTGCAGCGCCTGCAAGGTTTGCAGTGTGGGCGGTGGCGGCGAGTCATAGCCCAGGCGTTGCAGATAGAGCTGGCTGTGAGTCAGACGGGGCATGGCGCGATCCTTTAGCGCAGGGCGAAGCCGTCACTATGCCGCGACAGTGTGCGACTTGTCATTTTGAGTGAACCTTTTTGAACGCTTGCCTATCCATCTATAACAAGACAGGGAGGCAACATGAGTACCGCAAAAATCTACACCATCCAGTATCAGCTGCACGGTCAACCGAAGTCCTTTGTAGTGCGCGCCGAGGTAATGAATAACGCCGAGGCCTGGCATTGGGCGGCGGTCGACGCCGACATCGCGCATGTCAGCCGCATTGGGCGCGTGGGTCACGAACAGGTGAAAAAAACCACCCGCCCCTGGGCGGAGAAGTTCGGCATTACCGACGTCATCTGGGTTGCACCCAAGTAAATACGTCCACGCAAGCACCCGCCCCGCAACAGCGGGGCTGGCTTTACTTCTTCAAGTCGCCCAACGGATCGTAGGGCGGCTTTTTTTCGGCCGGTTCTTTCTTGCCCTTGTCCAAGGGCGCGATAGCCGGGCCAATCGGGTCAACCTGAGGGTCGGCCACGTCGGGGGAATCCGGGTCGAAGCCCAGTTCATCCTTGCCGCTGGCGTGCTCGCTGGATCGCGGGCCTTTTGGGGGATTAGTCACGACAACCTCCTTAGTTAAAGCGGGCGCGCTTTGTCATGCAGGTTTTCCAGGTCTTGCTCAACCTGCTCCTCATCATCGTCCTGACGCTCCGCCGGGGCGTTGGGGCGCAACGCATCGTTGTCGCGCTCCTCCTCGCCGGGTGTGCGGTCAGGGTTGGGCGTGCCAGGTGGTGGTTGTTTGTAGTCGGGCATGGTGGTTCACCTCACGGGGGTTGGTGGCCTACCTGGAATTAGAGAAAGCGCCAGGCGCCATCGTTCAACTTGTTTGCCCAAAGCATGCGAAGATGCCACCCCGCTTCTTCTTGAGACCTGACCCGGATGTTCGAGCTCAAACCCTGCGACCCTGTTACCTACCGCCAACAAACGCGACGCAGCACGATTATCGTGGCCGTGCTGTTCATCGCCCTGGCGATGCTGTTGTCGAGCCTGGCAGTGATGCTGTTCGGCGAACCCGGCGGTGATAACTTTCGCTTCAATGTCGGCGGCGTGTTTGCCGGGGTATTGATCACGCTCGCGCTGGTCCGCGGCCCGTTCTGGACCCAGCCCTGGCTTGCACCCGCGGTATATGGCTGGCGGCTCAAACGCAGCCTGATGAGCGTGACCAATGTGATGCACAAGGTCACTGAACGCGTGCAAGCCAACGATCCGACGGCGATCAAGGTGCTGCGGTTCTACCACCTGGGGCTGACACAGATGCATGAGCTGGATGCCAATTCCAGCGCCCAGGCGCAACTGGTCGGTGAAATCGACGCACACAAGGCAAAGATGCAGGCGCTGGGGATCGACACCGAGCAAACCCGCTTCGACCCGGCATGGATGGACCGTTTTAAAAGCGCTTGAGCGCACACGCCTCAGTCAGGCGCTGACCTTTGCCCGCCAGCAGAACACCGCGCTCACCGCAATCGCTGCACCCGCCAGGCCAAACACCCAGGGCGCCGACGTCACCGGCAGCAACAGGCCCGCCATCAGCGGCCCGAGGCCAGCGCCGACATCGCGCCACACCGCATTGGACGCCAGGGCCGAAACGCGCATCGAGCCTGGGTTGCGCTCGGCCACCAAGGTGGTGACCAGCGGCAGTTGCAACGCGCGTAACACCAGCACTGCCGCCGCGCCGACGATCACCCAATAACTGCCGAACGCGGTCAGGGCCAAGGCACTCAAAAACGAGAACAGCAGCAGCATCGAGGTGGCGCCAAAGCGTTGCGCCGCCCGGCCACCCAGTGGGCTCAGGAGCATTTCCGAGGCATAGCGCAGGGCCATCAAGCCACCAGCGACCAGCACCGCGTCGCCGCCGAGCATCTTCTGGGCCTGGATCGACAGGCCAAAGATAAACAGCCCGTCCAGCGCCACGCCTTCGATAAATGACCAGGTCGCTACGCTGTCCGGCCACTTGAAGCGGCGCCCCGTGCTGTGCAAATCATGCCCGCTGGTGGGCAAACCGCGCGCCGCCCACACGCCCACCAGGCAGCAGCCTGCGAGAATCAGGAAGATCGGACGCGGCCCGGCCCATAAGGTCAACCAGCCGCCCAGCGGCAGCGCCAGCATCGGCCCCAGGGCAATCACCGCCCGTGAGCGCCCTGCCCTGCGCGCTGCGCCCGCAGGCTCCGAAGTCGCCAACACTTGCGTCGACAGGTTCAACGCGGCGAAACACAGGCCCCAGATCAGCCGCAACCCCAACAATGCGGCAAAACCCGACAACATCGAGTTGCCCAAGGCGCACACCGTCGCCGCGCCGGCGGCGATCATGCAGGTCAGGCGATCGCCGTTACGCGCATAGAAATTCAAGACATGTCGGTAGCCGAAAATCCGCACCAGGCGGTTGGCCGCCAGCAACACCCCGGCCTGGGCCAACGTGATGCCGAAGGCCTGGGACTCCATGGGCAGGAGCAGGTACAGCAACACGTCACTGGGCAGGCATAACGCAAGGGTCAGTGCGGCGCGTCGGGACGTGCTATCAGCAGTGCGTTGGGCCAGGCTGGACATAAATCTGAAATATCCCGAAACATTCAGGCCGCCACGTTAGCGTTGCCGACGCTGCTTTTACAACGACCTGTTACGCTTTTTTCCCATAGGGCAGCAAACGCAGACCGCTGGCCACACTGCCCACCAGCGCAAACACGCAACCCAGCCATAACGCATATTTCGGGCCGCTGGTCAGTGACAGATGGAAACAAAACGCCACTAACGACGCACCCAGCGTTTGCCCCAACAGGCGTGAAATCGCCACGATGCCACTGGCCCCGCCGCTGCGCGCGAGCGGTGCGCTGGTCATCAACGCCTTGAGGTTGGGCGATTGGAAGAAGCCGAAACCGGCGCCGCACAGGGCCATACGCCAGCCGATGTCAAAGGCTGACGCCTCATTACCCAAGGTCGCCAGCGCAGCCATACCCACGCTGAGCATCAACAGGCCAATACCGCACAACACGCCCAAAGACACCCGATCCGCCAGCCGCCCCGCCACCAATGCCATGACCGCAACCACGGCGGGCCAGGGCGTCATCAGAAAACCGGTTTCCACCTGGCTATGGCCAAGGACTGCCTGCAACAGGAACGGTAACGACACAAACGCCAGGCCCTGGGCGCTGAACGCACAGATGGCCGTGAGGGAAGACAGCGCAAACACCGGCCGCTTGAACAAGTCCAGGGCCAGCATCGGCGCCGGGTGTCCAGCCTGCCGACGCAACAACCACGCGCCGCATACCAGCGCCACGGCGATCAGGCCGAGGGTCAACGCGCCTTGGGCACCGTGCACTGCCGTACCCAGCCCGAGCACCAACAGGGCAAACAACCCGGCACACAGCAACGCGGCGAGGCGGTCGAATGCATGCCCGGTCATGGGCAGCGTCGGCAATGAACGCAGACCCAGGCCCAACGCCAACAAACCCAATGGCACGTTGATCAGGTACAACCAGTGCCAGGTCGCCACCGACAGAATCGCCGACGCGGCAGTGGGCCCGAGGGTGAACGCCAACCCCACGACCAACGAGTTATAGCCCAAACCGCGCCCGAGCATTTTTGAGGGGTAGATATGCCGCAGCAACGCCGTGTTCACGCTCATGACCGCCGCCGCGCCAAGCCCTTGCGCCACCCGCGCGGCCGTCAGGGTCAACAGCGACCCGGCCAGCCCGCAAAACAGCGACGAGACAATAAACAGCAGCAACCCGCCGAGATACACGCGGCGGTGTCCCAGCACATCACTCAACGACGCGAACGGGAGCACCGTGGCAATAATCGCCAACTGATAGGCGTTGACCACCCAGATCACTGAGGCCGAGTCGGTGCCGATACCTTCGGCCAAGGTCGGCAACGCCGTGTTGACGATGGCCGTATCGAGGGTCGCCATGCCGATCCCCAGGGAGATGGCGATCACGGCGGGCAGGCGTTTGTTGAGGGGCAACCCATCGGCAACAGAGGACATGAACAATCCGCACAGGTGACAAAGGCCTCTAGATTACGGGCAGCGGGGATTTTTTTCAGTGGCCAATTGCCTGGCTGTCGGAATTTTCATGTTCAACGAGGGTGTTCACTGACCCTCAACTCAACAATCAACGGCGGTCAATAACCGCCAAACCATCACCGTTTTAGTCGGCATCCCGAACGACACAATTAGAAATATTCGTGTTTCCGAACGAAGCCATCGCAACGTTGCCGACGACCCTAAAAATCACCATAAATTTCATGCGGTTGTTGTCATCTTTGTTACATGCCAACTGGCATACATTCTGCTTTATGCCTATTTCCGGTAATAAAATGTTTCAGGTTTGAGACAGTCTCATCCTCTGAAACAGGACGCGTGACACCCCCATAACAACGACCACGCCCCAAAGGAGGGCGGCCTTTCCGACTTTTTGATCGACATCAACTTTCCAAAACTGCTGCTGCACATCTGTACCCCAAAGAGGGCGAATGGCCTGATCGCCAATCACAAGCCCGACTATAAAAAGGACGAATTGATGAGCTCGAGCAAGAACCACGCAGTGTCCTGTACGGACGCAGACCACCCGACCCTGGCACCCGCCGAGAGTGTCCTCGGCTTTGGCCCCTTTCTGTTACTGGCAAGGCAGCACGTGTTGCTGCGCAACGGCGAACCCGTGACGCTGGGTAGCCGCGCGCTGTACCTGTTGATTGCGCTGGTGACCCGCGCCGGCGAATTACTGGAAAAAGCCGAACTGATCGCCTTCGCGTGGCCCAAGGTGGTCGTAGAGGAATGCAATCTGCGCGCGCAGATCGTCGCCCTGCGCCGGGCACTGGGCGACGACGGCAACTTCAGCTATATCGTCACCGTGCCGGGCCGAGGCTATCGCTTTGTGGCGCCGGTTACCGTGCAAACCAGCAATGAAGAAACCCTGCCGGTACCCTATGCCCGGGCAGAGGAACCCACGCTGCCGCGGCCGCCCTGCGAAGTGATAGGCCGCGACACGTTGATCGCCAGCCTTGCCGACCAGGTGCTCAGCCAGCGTTTCGTCACCCTCACCGGCCCCGGCGGCATCGGCAAGACCACCGTCGCCATGGCGGTGGCCCACCAGTTGGCCAGTGCGTTCAAGCTGGACACCTGCTTCGTCGACCTGGCGCCCGCCACCAGCGGGCAATGGGTGGCCGGCATGCTCGCCAGCGCCCTGGGCATCCAGACGATCAGCGATGACCCGCTGCACAGCATCACCGCAACCCTGGCCGAACGCCGCTTGCTGCTGGTGTTGGATAACTGCGAACACGTGTTGCCGGCCACCGCCGACGCCGTGGAAACCTTGCTGCGCAGTGCCCCGCAATGCTACGTGCTGACCACCAGCCGCGAACCGTTGCGCGCCGAGGGCGAACGGGTGCACGACCTGGCGCCGCTGCAAGTGCCCGACGAACAGGCCAACCTGTCCGCCAGCGAAGCCTTGGCCTGGTCCGGCGTGCGCCTGTTTGTAGAACGCGTGCGCGCCCTCGACCCCGACTTTGAGTTCAACGACGCCGATGTGTCGGCGGTCAGCGCCATCTGTCGCAAACTCGACAGCAATGCGCTGGCGATCGAGATCGCCGCCGCACGGGTACGCACCTTTGGTATTCAGGATCTGGTCGGCCTGCTCGACGGCAGCTTTCGGCTGCAAATGACCGGCCGGCGCACCGCCCTCGCCCGTCACCGGTCCCTCAGCGCCACACTGGACTGGACCTACTCGATGCTCACTGGCGACGAGCAGGCGATGTTGCGCCAACTGGCCGTATTTACAGGCTCCTTCACGCTGGATGCGGTCAAGGCCATGACGACCAGCAGCAGCCTGGACCCACGCAACGCCCTGCCGTTGCTCGAAAGCCTGATGGACAAGTCATTGCTGATCACCGGTGAAGCGCAGTTGCTCAAGCGCTATCGCCTGCTGGAAACCACCCGCGCCTATGCCCTGGAAAAACTGGCCGAACATGGCGAAGTCAATGCCACCAGCTTGCGTCACGCGCGGTATGCCCTCGGCATGTTGCAGGAAGCCGGGCAGACCCTGGATGGCCTGTCGCCGGAAACCTGGGTTGCCCTCTACGGCCCCGAGAACAGCACCATCCGCTCGGCCCTGGACTGGGCCTATTCACCCAGCGGCGACCTGCCCCTCGCGATCGAACTGACCCTGGTCAGCGTGCCGCTGTGGCTGCGCCTGTCGCTGGTCAGCGAATGCCGCACCTGGGTCGCCAAAGGCCTGGCGAGCAACGCCATCTCCCCCTTGCCGCTGCGCCAGCGCATGCTGCTGCACACTGCCCTGGCCAGTGTGCTGATGCTGACTTACGGCACCGGTGGGGAGATGCGCGAAGCCTGGCGCCAAGTTTGTGAAGACGCCCGCGACCTCGGCGATGCCGAACACAAAATGCGCGCCTTGTGGGGCCTGTGGACCGACCGCTGTGGTTGCAACCAATATGCCGAAGCCCTGGAACTGGCCGAGCGTTATATTGCCTTGAACAGCAGCGGCAACCAGCAATTGCTCGGCAAACGCATGCGCGCCGTGGCGCTGTTTCATATGGGCGATCTGCAGGGCGCGCGACAGAATATCGACGAAGCGCTCGGCTCACCGTCGGCGCCGCGCTCGCACATCATCGACGTGCATTTTGACCAGCGCATCGCCGCCCGTTGCCTCAAGGCCAAGGTGCAATTGCTGGAAGGCGATGTCGACCCGGCACTGCGCCTGATCGGCGCCTGCGTCGACGAAGCGGTCTCACTCGACCACCCGGCAACCCTTTGGTACACCCTGTGCCTGGGCGCAATTCCACTGGCACTGCTCACCTCCAACCTGCCAAAAATGCACTACTACCTTGGCCTGCTGCAAGACAGCACCACCCGCCAGGACCTGCATATCTGGCGGCAATTTCGACGGTGCTTCGAAAGCATCCTGCTGATCCGCCAAGGCTCGCCGGAAGAAGGCGTGCCGCAACTGGGCGAGGCACTGCACCATTTGCAAGGCCAGGGCGACACCCAGCTCTACAGCCTGCTGCGTTGTGAATACGCCCTGGGCCTGGCGCGGCTGGGCCTGGAGAAACTCGCCCTGGAAGTGCTGGAAGACACCCTGCAATTGGCTGTCGGCCGCCATGAGCGTTGGTTTGTGCCGCAGATGCTGCGGATCAAGGCGCAACTGATCCTGCGCCAGGGCGACTACGGTTCAGAGGACAAGGCCAAGGTCATGCTGCGCCAGGCCTGGGTGGATGCACAGTTGGCGGGTGCGCACTTCTGGCGCGCGCAGATTGCAACCGACCTGGCACGCCTGCAGGAGCCCAAATTGCGCGTGGCCTCGCTGCCCCGCTTCCAGCACCGCTAGGTATCTGAACTTGGACTGACTGGAATGAGCGGGGCAAGCCCGCTCACCACAACAGCCCTTCCACAGGTTGATTTAGGTTGGGTCAGATCAGGCGCGCAGCCACAAGCCAATCGGCCACGGCCTGGAACGACGCATCCGGCACGGGGTCGCCGGGCACGGTTTTTTTGGCGATAGCCGCCGCCAGGGATTTGTCCGGCGCATGGGGAATCCCCAGATCGTACGCTTCCTGCAACATCAACAAGGCCTCTTCCGGTGATGCGCGACACACAATCACCGGCACCGGCGTTTCCCCGCGTACATAGCGCACGCCAATCACCCAACCATCGGTGGTGCCAATCATCATCGACGCCCGGCCCAGGCCCAGCTTGGTGGCCAGCGCCTGCATCTCATTGCGCTGGCGGCGCCGTTCGCTCTTGATCAGCGGGTCGCCGTCGATGTCTTTACGCTCGCGCTTGGTTTCGCTGCGGGTCATCTTCATGTCGCGCCCGAACAACCAGCGCTGCATCAGCACGTCCACGGCGCCCACCGTGAGAAACGCGCACAGCACCGTGAACACCAGCGGTTTGAGCACCAGGAAAAACGTCGATTCCATGCACTCGGCACCACAGCGTGACGACTCCATCAGCGCCTGCAACGCGTGCTTGCCGACCACGTAAAACGCGATCGCCAAT
The DNA here is from genome assembly GCF_045447295.1 of Pseudomonas sp. O39. NCBI lineage: Bacteria > Pseudomonadati > Pseudomonadota > Gammaproteobacteria > Pseudomonadales > Pseudomonadaceae > Pseudomonas > Pseudomonas sp. O39. The sequence continues at coordinate 9,687 of NZ_JBJGXV010000018.1, read as the reverse complement.
ACATGCACCTTAACCAGCCCCTTGATGAACTCCACCAGGTTGCGCAGGGCGAAGATCTTCTTCATGCCCTCCGCCGGATTGATGCGCTTGAACTCGGGCTTGATCGGGTCCACCGAGAACACAAAGCCGCGCATGGTGATGAGGTTGGTCAGGATCACTACGCCGGTGGTCACCGCCATCACCGGCAGCGTGATCCCGATGATCAATTGTTCGGCATGGTCGAGCACCCGGGGCCACACCGTGGCGAACGGTTCGATATAGATGCGCGCGGTCAGGTCAATCAGCGCCGTTACCTGCGCCATGGCCCGGGGCGCGAGGATGGAGATGCACAAGGTGCAGAACAGAATGACCATGCCCGACACCAGGTCCTGGCTCTTGGCGACCTGGCCTTTCTTGCGGGCGTCGTTGAGCTTTTTGTCCGTGGCCGGCTGGGATTTCTCTTCGCTGGTATCGGCCATGGGCTACTCCATGCCTGCCAGGGTTTTGAGCAGTTCAACGGTGCCGCGAAACTCCGCCAACTGGTCGAGCATCAAGGGGATCAGGAAGCCGATATAGATCACCATCAGGATCGAGAAAAACAGGTTCTTCACCGGCAGCGACAAATCGAAAATGTGCAGGTTCGGCGCCATCCGCGACAGGTAGGCGAGCATCAAGTCGGTAATCAGCAGCGAGATCAGCAACGGGGAAACCATCAGCACGCCGACGCGCATGATCTGGTCGAGGATCGACAGCACCGCCAGCAGCGCCGAGCTGGCAAATACCGGGGTAAACGCCGTCACCGGCCACAACTGGTAGCTGTGGTAATAACCGTCGACCATCAGGATAAAACCGCCGGACATGAAAAACAGCGTGATCAGCATCACCGTCAACAAGGTCGACATCACACTCGATTCCCCGGTTGAAAGCGGGTCCACCAATTGCGCCATGGTCGAGCCGCGCTGCAGGTCGATCAACTCCCCCGCCACCTCTGCCGCCCAGAACGGAATGCCGAACAACAGGCCGATCAGAATGCCGATCAAAAACTCCTTGATCAGCAACCCGGCGATGAACACGCTGCCATGTTCGGGCATGGCGGTCAGTGCTTCGAACACCGGGAAGAACATCGGGATGGAAATGGCCACGGCCACACAGCCACGAATCATCCCGGTGAGGCCCAGGCGATTGAATGCCGGGGTGATCACCACCACGCCCATGGCCCGGCAGGCGGCGAGCGAGGCGGCGCTGATCACCGGGTAGGCGACTTCCAGGAACTGCGCGGTAAGGCTGGCATCCATGAGCGGTCAGCGCGTCCACAGCGGGAAGTTGTCGAGCACCTGGCTCCCCAACTCCGCGACTTGCCCGGCCAGGACCGGGCCGAGGAACACGATGGTCAAAAGGACCGCCACCAGCTTCACCACCTGCGGCAATGTCTGGTCCTGGATCTGTGTCAGCGCCTGGAACAGCCCCACGCTCAACCCCACGATAATCGCCACCCCCAGCGCCGGTGCCGAGAGCATCAGCACGGTCATCAGCGCCTGTTTCATCAATGACAGGAAAACATCCTGGCCCATGGGTCGTGCCTCAGCCGTAGCTCAAAATCAAACCGTGCATCAAGCGCGACCAGCCACTCAGCGACACGAATAAAAAAATCTTCAACGGGATCGAAATCAAATTCGGCGAGACCATCGACATGCCCATGGCCATCAGCACGTTGGACACCAGCAAGTCGACCACCAAAAACGGGATGTACAGCAAAAAACCGATCTCGAAGGCGCGCGTGAGTTCCGAACTGACAAACGCCGGGATCAGCACCACCAGGTCGTCATCGCGCAGGTCAGCACGGGCCTCGGGCGACCAGATGGTTTCCGTGGCCTGCACAAAAAAGCCACGCTCGGACTCATTCGCGAAGCGCTTCAGGTGCGCCTGCAACGGCGGGCGCAGCGCATCGCCCAAGTCCTTGAGTTGCTCCACATGTTCGATGTTGAGATCGCGCCCCTCCACCTGCCGGTACATATCGCCGATCAAGGGCGTGGTCACGTACACCGACAGAATCAGCGCGATGCCGTACAACACCAGGTTTGGCGGGGTCTGCTGTACCCCGAGGGCGTTGCGGATCAGGAACAACACCACCGAGATCTTCATGAAACCGGTGAGCGTCACCACCGCCAACGGGATCAACCCGATCGTCGCAACGACCAGGATAATCTCGATCAGATTCGGCTGATAACCGGTCATGGAGTGGCAAAACTCAGCAGCCGCACACCCAGGCCGTCACCGATTTTCACCAGTTGCCCCTGGCCGACGCGGCGCCCGTTAACCATCAGGTCGACGCTGTCGACGTCGGGCGTATTGAGCTGCAACAGGCTGCCCGCCCCCAGCTCACGCAATTGCGCCAGGGTCAGTTCCAGGCTGCCGACCTGGCACACCAGCTTGAGCGGAAGGTCATCCAGGGCCACAGCAGCATCAACCTCAGTCATCGTGTTCTCCATGTCCAAAAGGGGGGCTTTCAATTCTTCCTGCACACGCAAGGCTTCACACTGGTATTGGCAGCGGGCCTGCAGGCGCCCGTCCAGGTCGAGCAACAAGCCCGAGCCTTGTTCAAGCATCAACACATCGCCGGGGCGCAAACTGCGCAGTTCACCCAGGGTCAGCGACTGCCGCCCGGCGACCAGCGCCAGGGTCTGGCGCAGGGCGGGCAACGGGTCCGGTTCAAGCTGGCCATAGTGGTCGAGTAACTGTGCGATGAGCACGGCGGCGCCTTCGCTCAGATCGAGGTGCGCGCTCATGGCCGGCTGATTGCCAAAGGTCAGCTCAAGCGAAAGGTGCACGGCGTAATCTCGCGGCACGTCGGTGGCCTCCAGCAGCTGCACCGAATGACCGAGCAGCGGCTCGAGGCGCTCGATCAAGTCGAGCACCGCCAATTCCAGCAACAACGCACGCGGCAACGAGGGCAGCAACTGCACATCGAACTGCAGCGCCAGCGGCACCAGCACCTGCTCCAATGCAGCGGCCGAGAGGCGCAGGCGCACCGGGGCGCGGCCGAGCAAGAGCGGCACCTCGCACGGGCTATTGAACGTGGCTGCGGCTGCGGCCCAGCTCACCCGCAGGTCTTGCCCGGCGCATCGGCCCTGCCAGGCCCGACGGCGCCGGTGCAGTTGGTTATGCAGTGCGAGCAAGGCCGGGTCGTAGTGCGTCAGCCACGGCGTCAATGGAACGGCAAGGGCTGCAATCATGTGCCAACGCCTTCGTCACGCAGCTCGCCGATACGGCGTTCATCGCTTTCACGGCCGTCGAGCAGGCTTTGCCAGGCATCGGATTGGCGCTGGCGGCTCAGGCGTTCCTGGCGAAACAGGTCACGCTCGCGCTCCTGGCTTTGCAAGGTAGTGGACACGTGGGTCACGTCGTTTTCCAGCTGCTGCTGGTCATCCGACAGACCGCGCAAACGATCCTGGGCCGCCTGCCAACTGGCCACCGACAAGCCTTCGGTGAGGGACGCATACACCTGGCGGGCTTCCTCGGCGATGGCTTCACGGTGCCGGCGCAATTGCTCCTTGGCGTCGGTCAATACGCCATGGGTGTGCTCGCAGCGCTGCTGCTGGGCAGCCAACTGGCTGGCGGCCCGTTGTTCACGCAGTACCCGCAAGGTTTGCAGGGTGCGCAGTTGGTCGGTTTTCATGGGGTTCGCTCCTGTGTCATGCCAATACCTGGCGCATGCGGATCAAGGTGTGTTCCAGGTTGCTGGGTTCATCCGCGTTCTGGCGCAAGAAGGCTTCGATAGCGGCGTGGCGAGCGATGGCTTCGTCGGCCAACGGGTCGCTGCCGGCGGCGTACTCGCCCACGCGAATCAACATTTCGATCTCGCCGTAGCGCGCCATCAGCTCACGAATGCGCAGGGCCAGGCGCTTGTGTTCCTCACCGGCGACTTGCTCCATCAAGCGGCTGCGGCTGCGCAATACGTCGACTGCCGGGAAGTAGTTACGCTGGGCCAGTTCGGCACTGAGGGCGATGTGCCCGTCGAGGATCGAGCGGGCTTCCTCGGCCACCGGATCACTCGCGGCGTCACCTTCGGTGAGCACGGTGTACAACGCGGTGATGCTGCCGGTGGGGCCGGGGCCGGCGCGTTCCAGCAGACGCGGCAAGATCGAGAAAAACGACGGCGGGTACCCGCGACGGGTCGGTGGTTCGCCCACGGCCAAGCCAATTTCGCGCTGGGCGCGGGCAAAACGCGTCAGGCTGTCCATCAACAGCAACACGTTGCGGCCCTGGTCGCGGTGATATTCAGCCAGGGCGGTAGCGACAAACGCAGCCCGCACGCGCTCGGCCGCCGGGCGATCAGAGGTGGCAACCACCGCTACCGTGCGCGCACGTGCCGGGGCATCCAGTTGCACGTCGAGCAGTTCGCGCACTTCCCTGCCCCGTTCGCCAATCAAGCCAATCACGATCACATCGGCTTCGCTGTTGCGGATGATGCTGGCGAGCAACGACGACTTGCCCACGCCTGGCTCACCGAAGATGCCCATGCGCTGGCCTTGGGCCAGAGTCAGCAAGCCGTCGATGGAGCGAATGCCCAGGGCCATGGAGCGCACGATCAATTGCCGGGAAAACGGTGCCGGTGGTTCAGCGTGCAACGGGTAATGTTGCAAGGCCAGGGTCGGCGGTAGGCCGTCGCCGTCGAGGAAGTCGCCCATGGGGCTGATCACTCGACCGAGCTGCGCGTCACCGACGGCCACACCCAGGGTCTCGCCGGTGGCGGTGATTTGTGTGCGGGTGGACAGGCCCTCCATGGAACCGATGGGCGAAAGAATCGCCTCGTCACCCTCAAAGCCGATCACCTCGGCACTCAAGCTGCGGCCACTGACCGGGTCGCGCAATTGGCACAATTCACCGATGCTCGCCCCGGCGACACTGGCGCGCAACAGCACACCACGAATGCTCAACACGGTGCCATGCATCGGCCGCAGGCGTGTCTGGGTGAGGCGCTCAGTCAGGCGTGGCAGCAGCAGCTCCAGGTTCATGTCACACCTTCTTCGGCAAAGGGCAGCAGGCTGCGGCGCAGGGTTTGCAATTGGGCTTCCACGCCCAGTTCAACCGAGCCGGCCGGGCTGCTGAGGCGGGCCTGGCCGGCACTCAGCTGTTCATCCCCGGCCACGGCAATCGCCAGGCCTTCGAGCGTGAGGCGTTGGCGCAGGGCGTCGACCTCGGCCGGCGGCACCCAGAGGGTCAAGGCCTGGTCCTGGCGAAACGCGCTCAAGGCCTGACGCGTACACCGCGCCACACGATCGGCGCTGTCCAGGTCGCCCAGCACTTCGCGCACGATGCCCAACGCCAGGTCGGCCAGCGACGCCTCCAGGCTGCTCAAGTACTGCTGCACTTGAGACTGGGTGTGCACCAGCAATTGCGCGACGTGTTCGGCGCCCTCTTGCCGCGCGCTTTCAAAGCCTTCGGCGCGGGCGGCTTGCAGCCACTGGTCACTGTCGGCCTTGATTTGCTCGGCCTGCGCTTTGGCTACCTGCAGAAAAGCAAAACCATCGCTCCACAGCGCGGCGTCTTCAGCGCGCAAAATGCGCGCCGTGGGGCGGCTCGGTAATTCACTCATGGGATGATGTCCTCGGCCAGCAGGCACGCGGCGGCGGCCTGTACGATCTCCAGGTCACGCGGCAACCGCGCGCTGTAGCCCTTGGGGAAGTCGAAACGCAAACGCAGCCAACCCCGCCAATCGGCGTGCTGGGCGTGCAGCCACGCGGCAACACAGCCGTGGCCGTCACGGTCGATCGCCTCGATCAGTTCGGCAGGCTCACGCAGCAAATCCGCCGCGCCGCCGAGTTGGCGCAAGGCCAGGGCCTGAACGAAGACCTCCGCGCCCAGGCCTTCACGCAACGCCTGGACCACGTCGCGTCGGATCTCCCGGCTCAAGGTCGCGCCGTGCCAGATGGCGCCGCACAACCTCGGCAAGCGAGCAAATTGCGCAGATGACAGCAGCAATACCGGCAGATCAGCCACCTGTGGGGTGGCCAACTGCGCGAGGGGCGCCAATTGGTAATGACTGACCAGCAACTGCTCCAGGCGTTGACGAAAACGCGGCTGGCCCTGCAGGGCGTGCAGCACTTCATCCGGCAAATCAGCCGCGAAGCACGCGCCCAGGCTGGGGCCTCGCACAAACTGCAAAGGCTCGGCGATCAACCCTTGCCAGCGCTCCAACACGCTCATTCACCCTCCTTGAGCACATACAACGCCTGGGACTGGCGCCGCGCCCAGTGCTGGCGGGCGAGTACCCCGAGAGCGCCAAGGGCGACCAGCAGCAGGCTGCCAAACATAAAGCGTGCCTGGGGCAGGTTGTCTTCCAACAGCCACAAGCCCATAAAGCGGGCCAGCCGCGGTTGCGCCGGGTTCTGACTGATGGCGACGGCGGCTTTGATCGCGGTTACCGAGACGCCTTCGTAGCTCAGGCCGGAAATACCGTTGGCGACCAGCGTCTTGATCTGCGGGATCAGCGTGTTGATGTCGGTGCCCGGGTCGTAGCGCACCAGCACCGAGGCCGAAGACGGTGAAATCACGCGCTTGAGCAAGTCGTTGTCCGGCAGCACCACGTGCACACGGGCGGCGACGATGCCGTCGATCTGCGACACCGAGTGCGACAGTTCTTCGCTCAGGGCGTAAATCATCTGGGCCCGCTCCTGCACCGGCGAGGACACCAGGCCATTGCCCTTGAACACCTCGCCCATATTGGAAAAGCTCTGTTGCGGCAGACCGGCGTTATCGAGCAGCGTCATGGCTTCGGCGAAGCGCTCCTCGTCGACCACCACTTTGAGCTGGCCGTTGTCCTGGGTCTTGCGCTCCGCCGGGATCCCACCGCGCAGCAGCACCGCGACCATGGCGTTGGCATCGCGTTCGCTGAGGTTGGTATAGAGGTCGGTGTTGCACGCTTGCAGCAGGCTGGCGAGCAGGCCGATCAGCAACAGACGCAGTGCGCGGTTTGGGCTTGGCATGGTGTTATTGACCCTTGAGCAACGTGTTGGCGGAACCGGAAATCTGCGTCGCACCGCGCACTACCATCTGGGTTTCGATGGAGTAGTCGAACATCTTGCCCAGGGAATGGACGATCTGATCGACCTGTTGCTCGCCGACCTTTTTCCCAGGCTCAGCGGACGGTGAAGCACTCGCGGTGCGGATCTCAGCCGAGGCCGGCGGCGGTGCCGACGGGTTGTTGGTGAGCAGGTCGGCACGCTCGGAAAAGGCCCGCGTACGGTCGATGAAACTGTTCATGCGCTCCATCAGGCCCGAGCCGATCTGGTGCGGGCTCGCGCCCTCGGGCATGCCCTTGGCGGTGTTGGCCATGTGCTCGAACAGGTTCTGCGAGGCCCCGGCGGGCCCCGCACCGGCGGACGGCGGCAAGGCCGAGGCGCCGGCGGCGAGACTGATAGTCATAGGGGCTTCCTACTCTTCGTCGTCATCGGACATGGCGTCGTTCAGCAGTTCCTGCATCTTCGGCATGATGATGAACTGGCCGCCGATGGTGACGGCCTGGGTGATCAACGCATCGTTGAACTTGGCGTCGTCCGCGTCCGTGGTATCTGCCGGTTTATCCGCCGACTTGGCGTTATCCACTGCGGCGTTGAACTTGGCTTCAGGGGTGACGCCACCGGGGGCGAGGTTAGTGTCTACGGCCGTTACGGACATGGTGCTGCTCCTTTACTGGGTTGGGGTTTCGGTACTGACTTGCGCGCCGCGGAACACTCGCACACCGCGCTCGCGCGCCACCGGGGCGGCCACGGCCGTGGGTTGCAGGTGATCCACATGCTGTTGCACCAGCGCCAGGTACGGCGGCGGGCCGGTCACGAATACTTCATCGCCCTCGGGGCCGCTGCGCATCGACAGTTGCTGGCCGAATACATCGAGGGTATTGAGATAGCCCTGCAACTGGTCGAGGTTCAGCGCACTGGCCTTGAACAATTTGGTGCCGATCTCATCGCTGCTGTTGAGGTACAGAAGGTTGCCGTCGAAGTACCAGGTGAGGCCGTTGGTGCTGCACAGGGTTTGCAGAAACTCACCGGCGGTGGCGGCGCGAATAGTGCTGCGGGCCTTGCCGCGCACCTTCTCCGAGAGCACCAGGGGCACGTCGAGGTTGTGGCCGAATTCTTCCAGCGCACTGCGCACATCCTGATCGACCAGCACGTAGGCATAGGGTTTGGAAAACCATTCGGGCTCGTCGCCAGCGTGGGCAAAACCAGCGCTGAACAGACATAGGAGCGCCAGCAAAAATATGCTTACATGGCCTGCGCCTTCGCCCGACGAGTTGTGACGATGACCAAGAATTTCCTGCTTGCCAGTACCCTGCTGCTGGCTGCCTGTTCCAGCAAACCTGCGACCGATTCCGACAAGTCCCTGCAACTGGCCAACGACCTGAGCAAGCGCGGCGACTACGCCAGCGCGGCTGCGTTGTACGAGCGCGCCACCCAGCAACCGGGGGCCGGCATCGAGTTGTGGCTCAAGCTCGGCCAGGCCAGGCTCGATGCCAAGGACGCGCTGGGCGCAGAGCGCGCCTACCAGCAAGCGCTGGGCCTGGACGCCCACAACGCCGACGCCCTGCTCGGTCTCGGCACTGCGCAGTTGCAGTTGGGCAAAACCCAACGCGCCGTGACTGCCTTGGGCCAGGCTGCCGACATCAATCACCTGCCCGTCGCCTACACCCGCCTGGGCATCGCCCAAGTCCTGAACGGCCAGGCCACTGCGGCACAAACTGCCTTCGCCAAAAGCCTCAGCCTGCAACCCGACGACCTCGACAGCCGCTGCAACCTGGCCCTGGCCTATGCCCTCGGCGGGCAGTCGCAACAGGCGCTGGACACCATCGCCCCCGTCACTCAATCGCCCCGCGCCCTGCCCCGGCATCAGCGTAATGAGCTGCTGGTGATGGTGCTGGCGGGCTATGAGCAAAAGGTTGCCGGATTGCCGTTGGACGATATTCCCGCCGCCGAGCGCGCGCGATTGGTGATCGAAGCCAAGCGCATCAAGGCAATCAGTGATCCGATGGCGCAGGCCAAGGAACTGGGGCTGGTTGATCCGCGTTGATACAGGATTAGCCCGGCGGGACGCCGGGTTAGCCGCACTGTGCCAAGGATGGCCCAGTGCGGCGGCCCACGGACTCAAGCCTGCGTGAGGGCACACCGAGCCCTGGCGAGGTGCCGAGTGGTGGGGCGAAGACCTTTTGGTTACTTTTGGCGGGGCCGGCTTCCAGGCTTTCCAAAAGTGACCCGCTGTAAGGAAGGAGCCGCAGGCGGCCGTTACCGCAGCAGTGGATATGTACGCCGACCAAAGATCCCCGGCGCCCGACACATCGCTTTCGCGAGCAAGCCCGCTCCCACAGTTGGATCGCGGTGCATCAGTTGGAGAGTGATCGGCGATGAGGCCGCTATCGCAGGCAAGCCAGCTCCCACAGTTGGATCGAGGTGCATCAGTTGGAGAGTGATCGGCGATGAGACCGCTATCGCAGGCAAGCCAGCTCCCACAGTTGGATCGCGGTGCATCAGTTGGAGAGTGATCGGCGATGGGGCCGCCATCGCAGGCAAGCCCGCTCCCACAGTTGGATCGCGGTGCATCAGTTGGAGAGTGATCGACGATGGGGCCGCTATCGCAGGCAAGCCTGCTCCCACAGTTGGATCGCGGTGCATCAGTTGGAGAGTGTTCGGCGATGGGGCCGCTATCGCAGGCAAA